>CACZNP010000161.1 GCA_902782545.1 uncultured Bacteroidales bacterium | reverse complement strand
ATTTGACAGGTGATTTGAACATAAGTCTTAGGGTTTTTACGTTTCAGTTTTCAAAACTACACATTATTTTTTAATTTTGCAAAACTATGATACCAGATATACTCAAATCCCGCTATTATTGGGCGGTGCTGGTGGCTACCGCACTGGCTCTGCTGTTATTTTTCTGGCCTCGGCACAAGGCGCGCTATATCACCGATGAGGGAGTGGTGTGGACCACTGGCTACCATATCACTTATTTGTCGGCTGTCCCCATGACCGACTCGATACAGGCGATATTTGCCTCGGTGGATGCCAGTGCCTCGGTTTACAATGAGCAATCCCTCGTCTCGCGCATCAACCGCAACGAAACCGATCGGGTGGATAGCCTGTTCGCCCGCATGTATCATGCTTCGTGGACGATTTGCGGGCAAAGCGGTGGTGCTTATGATCCCACAGTCATGCCGCTGGTCAATGCTTGGGGATTTGGCTACCGCAAAGGCGAGTTGCCGACACAGTCACAAATAGATAGCATCCTCACTTTTGTGGGCATGAAGCGTACGCGTTTGGCCGATGGTGCATTGCACAAGGAAGACCCCCGCACGCAGTTCGATTTCTCAAGCATTGCCAAAGGGCTTGCCGTGGATGAGGTGGGCAGGATGCTTGAGCGAAATGGTGTGGAGGATTATATGGTGGAAATAGGTGGAGAGGTGCTTGCCCGAGGCAAGAACCCTCATGGGAAGCCCTGGCACGTGTCGGTGGATGTGCCCAGCGACCAGCCCGACAGCGCAGTGCACCAGAGTGCTGTGGTGCTGTCCATTGACCGATGGGCAGTGGCCACGAGTGGCAACTACCGCAAGTACCGCGACCTGGAAAAAGGTGAGCGGGTTTCTCACATTGTGAATCCCAATACCGGCAGCAGCCAAACAAGCAACCTGCTCAGTGTCACTGTGGTGGCTTCCGACTGCATGACGGCCGATGCCTGGGCCACTGCCTGCATGGCCATGGGCCTTGACGGCACCCACTCGCTCATGGAGGGTATGGACAATCTGGGTGTGATGACCATTCATGCCGATCACGACGGCAATCTGGTGGTTTGGAGCAACCGCCGTTTTGCGGCTTTCATTCCGTGAAATTGTTGATTGTATAGCCGTGTCGGCCTCCCTTGCTTGTTGCCGGCGATGGTTCAAATGCCTTACTGGTTTTGATGACGGTTTTTGAGAGTAAAAATCGCAAGAAATAACGCTTAATTCCAAAGATTATAGTTATATTTGCATGATACAACAACTTTAAGAACTAAATCATGCAAATAATCGACGGAAAGAGAATAGCGGCTGAAATCAAAGCAGAGATTGCAGCCACTGTCAGAGAAGTGATTGCGGCAGGCGGCCGACCTCCCCATCTTGTGGGGTTGCTGGTGGGCCACGACGGCGGCAGCGAGAGTTATATGGCTTCAAAGACAGCGGTTTGCGAGCAATGTGGGTTCCAATCCTCGCTCATCCGCAAGGACGTGAATATCAGTCAAGAGGAACTGATAAAGACCATACACGCACTGAATGATGACGATGGCGTGGATGGTTTCATCGTCCAGTTGCCGTTGCCCAAGCACATTGACGAGCAGGCTGTGATAGAGGCCATTGACTATCACAAGGACGTTGACGGTTTCCATCCTGTGAATGTGGGCCGCATGGCGATAGGGTTGCCGTGTTTCAGGCCGGCTACCCCTTCGGGCGTGATGATGCTTTTGGAACGTTGCGGTATCGAAACCCGTGGCAAGCACTGTGTGATACTGGGACGCAGCAATATCGTGGGCAAGCCGTTGGCCAATATGCTTATGCAGAAAGCCAGTCCTGGCAATTGCACCGTGACCGTGTGTCACAGTGCCACCCCAAATATCAAGGACTTGACACTTCAAGCCGACATCCTGATTGCCGCAATGGGCAGTCCAGAGTTTGTCAAAGAAGATATGGTCAAGGAAGGTGCGGTGGTGATTGATGTGGGGACCACACGAGTGGAGGATGCCACCCGTGCCCGTGGCTGGCGGTTGTGCGGCGACGTGGACTTTGACCGTGTCGCACCCCATTGCAGTCACATCACGCCAGTGCCTGGCGGAGTGGGCCCCATGACCATTGTGTCGCTCATGCACAACACGTTGCTGGCAGCCATGGGAAAAGTGTATAAGAAACAGTGAAGAATCAGATAACAAAACCATTTTACCATTAAACAACATGAACCGACTTATTGAATGCGTGCCCAACTTCAGCGAGGGCCGTAACATGGATGTCATTAACCAGATTACCGATGTGATACGGCAGTCAAAGGGAGTGAAACTGCTCGACGTGGACCCCGGAGAAGCCACCAACCGTACGGTGGTCACCTTTGTGGGCAGTCCTGAGGCAGTTGTGGAAACAGCCTTCCAGGTAGTGAAACGCGCGGGCGAACTCATTGATATGCGCCAGCACCATGGCGCTCATCCGCGCATGGGGGCCACCGATGTTTGTCCGCTTGTTCCCATTGCGGGAATCACCCTTGAGGAATGTGCGCAGTTGGCGCGTCAGTTGGCCGAGCGCATCGCCGCCGAGGCCAGTATTCCCTGTTATTGCTATGAGGCGGCGGCATTCACCCCCGAGCGACGCAATTTGGCTGTGTGCCGTCAAGGCGAATATGAGGCCCTGGCCGAGAAATTGGCCTCGGAAAAAGGGAAGCCCGACTTTGGCGCCCGTCCATTCGACGAGCGGGTGGCCCGCACGGGTTGCACGGCTGTGGGAGCCCGCGATTTCCTGATTGCGACCAACTTCAACCTCAACACCACGAGCACCCGTCGCGCCAATGCCATTGCCTTTGATGTGCGCGAAAAAGGCCGTCCTGTGCGTGAGGGAAATCCCATAACCGGCACGCCCAAGAAAGACGAGAACGGCAATGTCATCATGAAGCCCGGCACGCTCAAAGGGACCAAGGCGATCGGTTGGTACATCGATGAGTACAAAATCGCGCAGGTGTCGATGAATATCACCGACATCAATGCCACTCCACTCCATGTGGCATTTGACGAGGTGTGCCGTTGTGCCCAAAACCGCGGCATCCGCGTTACCGGTACTGAGATTGTAGGCTTGCTGCCCAAGCGTTGTCTAATCGACGCCGGAAAGTATTTTCTTGAAAAACAGCACCGCTCGACGGGAATTCCCGAAAAGGATATCATCGAGATAGCCATCCATTCGCTGGGTTTGGATGACCTCAAGCCGTTCGACCCCAAGGAGAAGGTGATAGAATACATGATTGAGGACAACGACGTCAAGAAATTGGTCGACCTCACCGTGACCGGTTTTGCCGAGGAAACCTCCCGTGAATCACCCGCTCCGGGAGGAGGAACCATCTCGGCATATATGGGTGCATTGGGCGCCGCCCTGGGAACCATGGTCGCCAACTTATCGAGCCACAAGCCCGGCTGGGACGAACGCTGGCATGAGTTCAGTGTGTGGGCCGACAAGGGTCAAGCCATCGCCAAGGAGTTGCTGCACCTTGTTGACGAGGACACCGAGGCATTCAACCGCATCATGGCGGCATTTGGCCTGCCCAAGAAGAGTGATGAGGAGAAGGCTGCCCGCAGCGCTGCCATCCAGGCCGCCACACTCTATGCCGCCCAAGTTCCCTTGCGAACCATGAAGGAGTCATTCAAAGTGTTTGAATTGTGCCGTGCCATGGTGCTGGAGGGTAACCCCAACAGTGTGAGCGATGCCGGGGTGGGGGTGCTTGCTGCCCGCGCCGCAGTGCTTGGTGCCGGCATGAATGTGAAAATCAATGCCGGTTCGCTCAAAGACCGTGCCGTGGCCCAGGCGTTGATAGCCGAGGCCAATGAACTGATAGCCCGCGCCAACGAGCAAGAGATTGAAATCACCAAGATAGTGGAAACCAAACTTTAAAAACAACAATACTGTGACACGCGAAGAATTTTTTGCCGATATCAGGGCTGGCATCCCCGATGTGCTGCCCGAACCGATGCCTTATGACCGTGAGATAAACCACGCACCCAAGCGCAAGGATATCCTCACCGAGGAGGAAAAAAAACTTGCATTGCGCAATGCGCTGCGCTATTTCCCGCCCAAGCATCATGCGATGCTCATTCCTGAGTTCCGCAACGAATTGGAGCAATATGGCCGCATCTACATGTATCGTTTGCGTCCGCGCTACGAGATGAAGGCGCGTCCCATCGACGATTACCCGCACAACAGCCGTCAGGCCGCAGCCATCATGATGATGATTCAGAACAATCTGGACAAGGCAGTAGCCCAGCACCCCCATGAGTTAATCACTTACGGTGGCAATGGCGCCGTGTTCCAGAACTGGGCACAGTACCGCTTGGTGATGAAATACCTGAGCGAGATGACCGACGAGCAAACCCTTGTGATGTACAGCGGACACCCGTTGGGCTTGTTCCCCTCGCACAAAGATGCTCCCCGTGTGGTGGTCACCAATGGAATGGTAATCCCCAACTACAGCAAACCTGACGACTGGGAACGCATGAACGCTCTGGGCGTGAGCCAATACGGTCAGATGACCGCCGGCAGTGACATGTATATTGGCCCGCAAGGCATTGTCCACGGCACCACCATCACGGTGCTCAACGCAGCCCGCAAGGTGATGGGCGCAGAGCGCGACAAGCGCATCCCGCTCTTTGTCTCGGCAGGCCTTGGCGGAATGAGTGGCGCTCAGCCCAAGGCTGGCAACATTGCCGGCGTGGTGAGCGTTGTGGCCGAGGTGAATCCTTTGGCCGCACGCAAGCGCTATGAGCAAGGCTGGGTCGATGAGTTGCATGAGTCGCTCGATGAACTCATTCCCGCTGTGCGCAAAGCCGTGGAGCAAAAACGGGTGGTGTCGATGGCCTATGTGGGCAATGTGGTGGACCTGTGGGAACGTCTTGCCGATGAGCGCATACACGTGGATTTGGGCAGTGACCAAACGTCTCTGCACAACCCCTATGCAGGGGGATACTATCCCGTGGGCTACAGCCTGGAAGAGTCCAAGCGCATGATGGCCGAAGAACCCGACCGCTTCAAGGAATGTGTTTTTGCGTCGCTGCGCCGTCAAGTGGCCGCCATAAACCGTCTTGCCGCCGATGGCATGTATTTCTTTGACTATGGCAATGCCTTCATGCTTATGTCCAGCCGTGCTGGAGCCGACATCATGAAGGATGAGACCCATTTCCGCTATCCCAGTTACGTGCAAGATATCATGGGGCCCATGTTCTTTGATTATGGATTCGGACCTTTCAGGTGGGTCTGCACTTCATGCGACCCACACGACCTGGAGGTGACCGACCGTCTTGCCGCCGAGGTGCTCGACGACATGATGGGGCGTGCGACCGAGGACGTGAAGGGCCAACTGGCCGACAACCTGCACTGGATACGCGAGGCCGGCAAGAATCATCTTGTGGTGGGTTCCCAGGCGCGCATCCTCTATGCCGATTGCGAGGGCCGCACACGCATTGCGCTGGCATTCAACGACGCTATCCGTCGTGGCGAGATAAGCCGTCCGGTGGTGCTGGGTCGCGACCACCATGATGTGAGCGGTACCGACTCGCCTTACCGTGAAACAAGCAACATCTACGATGGGTCGCAATTCTGTGCCGACATGGCCGTTCACAATGTCATTGGCGATGCCTTCCGCGGGGCCACCTGGGTGAGCCTGCATAATGGCGGCGGTGTTGGCTGGGGCGAAGTGATCAATGGCGGTTTTGGCATGGTGATTGATGGCAGCCAGGAGGCCGACCGTCGCATCCGTCAGATGCTCCTGTGGGATGTGAACAACGGCATTGCCCGTCGTTCCTGGGCCCGCAACAAAGGCTCGATGGACGCCATCCGCCGCGAGATGGAACGCACGCCGGGCCTGCAAGTGACCATGCCCAATCTTGTGGATGACGCATTGCTCGACTGCTAAGCATTTTTGTGTAGAGAATAAACCATAACATTTAACACATAACATTCATTTAATGGAAGTTCATCATATCAGCGCCGAACACCTCTCCATAGAGCGTGTGGGCGAAATCATTGAGAAAGGAATCAAACTGGCGTTGAGCGATGATGCTCGCCAACGCATCATCCGTTGCCGAAAATATCTTGACGAGCAAATAGCCGCCAGCGATGTGCCGGTTTATGGTGTGACCACAGGTTTTGGGTCGTTGTGCAACGTGAAAGTGAGCCATGACCAACTGTCGCAATTGCAAATCAACCTGATGATGTCGCATGCTTGCGGTGTGGGCGAGCGTCTGCCCAACGACATTGTCCGCATCATGCTCTTGCTCAAGATTCAGTCGTTGAGTTACGGCTATTCGGGTTGCAAACTCGACACCGTGGAGCGGCTCATTGATTTCTTCAACGAGGGGGTTGTTCCTTTGGTATACAGCCAGGGCTCCCTTGGCGCATCGGGCGACCTTGTTCCTCTGGCTCACATGTGCCTGCCACTGGTGGGCATGGGCGAGGTGGAATTTGAAGGCAAAGTGATGCCTTCGGCCGACTTGCTCGCACTCAAGGGCTGGAAACCCATTGAACTGGCCAGCAAGGAAGGACTTGCCCTGCTCAATGGCACACAAAACATGAGCGCCATCGCAGTGTGGTCCCTGCTTCAGGCACAACGTCTGAGCGACTGGGCCGACCGCATCGCCGCCATGTCGCTCGATGCCTATGACGGCCGTATCGAGCCGTTCACCGAGGCCGTTCACCTGGTGCGGCCCCACAAAGGCCAAATCGAGACTGCTGCCCGCATGAAGGAACTGCTGACAGGCAGTGAACTGATTGCCGGTCACAAGCAGCATGTGCAAGACCCATACTCGTTCCGTTGTGTGCCGCAGGTTCATGGCGCGGTCAAAGGCACAATCAGTTATGTGAAATCGGTCATCGACACGGAAATCAACAGCGCAACCGACAATCCCACCGTTTGCCCCGATGAGAACTTGATTATCAGTGCCGGCAATTTCCATGGCGAGCCCATTGCTTTGCCCATGGACTTCCTTGCCATCGCTTTGAGCGAACTGGCCAACATCAGCGAGCGCCGCATCTATCGATTGGTCTCGGGCACGCGGGGATTGCCCAGTTACCTGGTTGCCAACCCAGGCCTGAACAGCGGTTTCATGATCACTCAGTACACCGCTGCCAGTGTGGTGAGTCTCAACAAGTCGCTTGCCTCACCATCGAGCCTTGACAGCATTCCTTCGTGCCAAGACCAGGAGGATCACGTGAGCATGGGCGCCAATGCCGCCATCAAACTCCGCAAGGTGGTGCTCAACACCGAGCGTGTGCTGGCCATCGAACTGTTCAACGCGGCTCAGGCCTTGGAGTTCCGTTTCCCCAAGAAATCGTCTCCCGTCATCATGAAGATTCATGAGGACTTCCGCAAACAGGTGCCCTTCATCAGCGATGATGTGGTGATGTATCCTCTCATTGAGAAAGCCATTCAATTCTTGCGCCAATGAAACTCTTGGTCAACAACATTGCCACCCTCGCCGGTATTGACGGCGGGGGTGTGCTGAAGAAAAGTGGCGCGGAAATGGCGCAATTCGATGCCATCGACCAGGCATGGATGCTGGTGGAGGACGGCATCATCACCGAATTTGACACTGAGAAAGACCGGCCTGCTCCGGCCGAAGTCGACTCAGTGGTCGATGCTCACGGAGGCATGGTGTTGCCTTGCTGGTGCGACTCGCACACGCACATCGTGTATGCCGGGAGCCGTGAACGTGAGTTTGTGGATAAAATCAACGGGTTGTCCTATGCTGAGATTGCCCGTCGTGGAGGAGGCATTCTCAACAGTGCCGACCGTTTGCATGAACTGCCCGAGCAACAACTTTATGAACAAGCAATGGAACGTGTCCGGGAAGTGATTTCCAAGGGAACGGGTGCGATTGAGATAAAGAGCGGTTATGGCCTCAATACTCAGGACGAGTTGAAGATGCTTCGTGTCATTGCCCGAATCCAAGAGAGCACGCCGTTGCGCGTGGTGTCGACCTTCCTGGGGGCTCATGCAGTGTCGCGGGCGTATGTGGGGCGGCAGAGCGAGTATGTCGACCTCATTGTTGACGAGATGTTGCCCGCTGTGGCTGCCGAGGGCCTGGCCAATTATGTGGATGTGTTCTGTGACCAAGGCTTTTTCACACCCGAGGAGACGGCCCGAATCCTGGAAGCGGGAGCCAAATATGGGATGCGAGGCAAGATTCACGGCCAGGAGTTGGCCCCATCGGGAGGCGTGGAAGTGGCGGTGAGGCATCGTGCGTTGTCGGTGGACCATCTTGAGAGTATGACCGATGAGGATATTGCCCTGTTGCGAGACACCGACACCATTCCCACGGCACTGCCTGGCACCTCGTTTTTCCTGAACATGCCTTTTGCCCCGGCGCGCAAGATGATTGCTGCGGGTTTGCCCATGGCCATCGCCAGTGACTATAATCCTGGCTCCACGCCCAGCGGCGACATGAAGTTTGTGGTTTCGCTCGCCTGCATCAAGATGCGGTTGCAACCCGCCGAGGCATTCAATGCGGCCACCATCAATGGTGCTGCGGCGATGGGGTTGAGTGGCGAGTATGGGAGCATTGCCCCTGGCAAAGTGGCGAATTTCTTCATCACCAGGCCCATTTCGAGCATCGACTTTATACCTTACGCCTACACCACACCCATCATCGACCGTGTTTTCCTCGTCGGTCAAGAACAATGAAAACAGGTGTGCAACGGATTTTTTGTAAGTAATCGCTGACTTCTGTGAAGGTGGTGGTGAACGGGTGAGTTATCTGTTCCGGAGCATTTCCAACACGTCGTTGATGGGCAGAGCGTCGATGTGGGAACCGTTGCGCCCGGTCATCGGGTCGGCCATGAACAAGGAATTCCACAGTGCTTCGGCAGTGGCCTCGATGGTGGCCGCAAAGATGGGGGACATCTCACCGTTGGCGAGCACGGTCGAAGAGATCGTTTTGGCGCTGTCGCTGATAAGGTTCTCAGGTGCTACCGACAGTGCAATGACATAGTCTCCGCTTCCGTTGGAGGCAATGCCTCCGGTTTTTGCCATGCCCATCATGGCTCGCTTGGCCACGCGTCCCAGGTTGCGCGAGTCGAGTGGTGCATCGGTGATGACAACCATCATGCAGGAACCGTCGATGTTCTCGGTTTTGCGCACATGGTTGATGAAATCGTGTTTTTGCAATCGCTGTCCCACCTGCACCCCGTCAATCTCGAGAATGCCGCCATAGTTGGTCTGCACCAGCACACCGACCGTGTAGCCGCCCAACGACTTGGGCAGGACGCGCGAAGATGTGCCGATGCCCCCTTTGAAGCCGAAGCAAATGGTTCCCGTGCCTGCGCCCACGTTACCTTGCTGCACAGGGCCGCCATGAGCATCGTTGATGGCATCGATGACCATTTGTGGGGTGATGTGCATTCCGCGAATGTCGTTCAAGCGTCCATCATTGGTTTCTCCCACCACGGCATTGACCGATTTCACTTGTTCATTGCCCGGTTGCATGAGAGTGTAGCGCACGGCCCCCTCGATAGCCGCCGCCACACTCAAAGTGTTGGTCAGTATGACAGGCGTTTCGATGTTGCCCAGTTCTTGCACTTGAGTGACACCCGCCAGTTTGCCGAATCCATTGCCCACATAGATGGCGGCAGGTACCTTGTTGCGGAAAATGTTGCCTTGGTGTGGGACGATGGCGGTGACCCCAGTGCGGATGCTGTCGCCCACGATGAGGGTCTTGTGTCCCACCGTCACGCCCGGCACATCGGTGATGGCATTGCACTTGCCTGTCTCAAAGATTCCTGTTGGGAATCCCCATTCACGCAAAGTCTTGTGCTGTGCTGTGGCCGCCGCCACACCCAGTAACACGCACGCTGCAATCAGTATGTGTTGTCTCATAGTTTCGGAAAATAAAGTATCAGATGACAAAGATACTAAAAAAGTGCTTTGGTCGACGCACTTCGACGTGGTTTCTCGAGCCGCTTTCATCGATTGAGCGGAATTGGGATAAAACAAACCCACGCCAATCCAAGTGGCGTGGGTTGTGGTTGGTGTTTGGTTGACCATCGGGAGTTGTCAGTCATTCTCTTTTTGGTTCCTGGAGCGGCGCTCTTTCTTGGTGATGGCGCTGCTTGTGTCTTTTTCCTCCTTGAGGTCGATTTCGTTTTTGTCTTTGTCGATGACCCTGTATTGCAGGTAGTTGAGCGACTGGTCGGGGAGAATGCGGAATTTGCGTCCAAATTCGCGCCTCCAGCGCCAATATTCGCTGATGAACCCTTTCTTGAGGTAGGCATCGACAAAAGGATGGACATACATAATAAAGTTGTTCACTCGCAGGGAGTTGACAAGGTAATCAATCTTGTCTTTCAACATGTCGGTAAAAAGCAAGGAAGGCTGTACGGTGCCCTTACCTCCACACGAAGGGCATGTTTCTTCTGTCACGATATCGAGTGCGGGCCTTACGCGCTGTCGCGTGATTTGCATCAATCCGAACTTACTCAGCGGCAAGATGTTGTGCTTTGCTCGGTCTCTTGCCATGGCTTGGCGCATGTGGTCGTAGAGCGCTTGCCGGTGTTCGGCTTGTGCCATGTCGATAAAGTCGATCACGATAATGCCTCCCATGTCGCGCAACTTGAGTTGCCGCGAAATTTCATCGGCAGCGAGCAAGTTCACATTCAGTGCGTTGCTCTCTTGGTCGGTCGAACTTTTCGATCGGTTGCCCGAGTTCACGTCGATGACGTGCAGTGCTTCGGTGCTTTCTATTATTATGTATGCTCCCGACTTGAACGAAACGGTTTTCCCGAATGCCGACTTGATTTGTCGTGTGATGTTGAAGTTGTCAAAAATCGGCGTTTCGTTGGTGTAGAGTTTTACGATGTCGCTCCTGTCGGGTGCTATCAGGCTCACATAACTGTGAATTTGCTCATAGATTTGTGCATCATTGACATGGATGCTTTCAAAATCGGGGTTGAACAGGTCTCGGATCTCGGCCACGGCACGGCTTTCCTCTTCGTAGAGGAGAGTTGGAGGCTGTGAGTATTGGATTTTTGCAATGGCATCGTCCCAACTCTTGAGCAGCACTTTGAGTTCGGAATTGAGTTCGGCGGCGCGTTTGTTTTCGGCCGATGTGCGAATGATGACGCCGAAGTTCTTGGGCTTGATGCTCTCGATGAGCCTTCGTAGCCTGGTTTTTTCGGCATGGTCTTTAATCTTTTGCGACACAGAGATTTTGTCGTTGAACGGAGTCAACACCAGGAAACGTCCTGTGAATGAAATCTCGGTGGTGAGTCTTGGCCCCTTGGATGAGATGGGCTCTTTGGCGATTTGCACAATCAATTCCTGGCCTTGTGTGAGCACGTCGCTCACGGTGCCATGCTTGTCGATGTCGGGCAGCATCTTCATTTTGGAGATGCTGGGTGGTGTCTTGCCGGGATTGTCCTTGACCGTCTTGACGAATTGAGCAAAAGTGTTGAATTGTGAACCTAAATCAAGGTAATGAAGGAATGCGTCTTTGCTGTGTCCGACGTT
>CACZNP010000160.1 GCA_902782545.1 uncultured Bacteroidales bacterium | reverse complement strand
GTTGGCACTCTGCAGGGCATAAGCGATCTGCACCCCAAAGAAACCAAAACTGATATTCCACAGTTGGTTAAAACTTAGATCAGGTTTTGTCTTCATTAGCGTATGGTTTTATTAAGTGTTTATGTTCTACCACAAAAATAACGATTTTATCCCACTATCGATGCATCCCCTACCCTAACCCCACAAAATTAACTGTGCAAACGATTACATATCCTTCGCATTACTACTCTTAAGCACAGGGCCCGTGCCCGACAAGCGAGGCTTTGTCTAATAATCGGCTGGCTGATACAAGAGCGGTTGCCGCGCTCTTGCTGCACGACAACCGCTCTTGTCACAATGTGAGGGGTTATCAGGGAATCTTCGTTACTCCATCGCGATATCCTTGTGGCCGTTGCCATCGACCACATTGGCTGGAGGTTGCGGCCAAGTGATGATCAGTGGGTGAGCAGGGCATCCTTGGCTTGCATCACACGATACACCTTGTCGATAATCTGTCGCTGGCACTCTTCGGCATCGTCAAGGGGGCTGGTGGAGAGTAAACACAGCAAGTTGTCGCTGTGGTATCCATTCAGAATGGACGGGTTGTCACTCACCACCAAGAAACCGTTTCGCAAGTAAAAAGCGATTCGGCGTTTTTGAATGTCAAGCACTGGCAATTCGGCCTCTCCGACAATGGGAGTGGCACTCTGTCCTTTCAGGGCTGCCAATGCCTGGGCACCGATACCCTTGTTGCGCATCGACGGCAAAACGGCGAAATACTCCAGGTAACGACAATCACCCAAATCCCATGTGACGGCCATTCCACAGAATGAGCCATTGTCAGTAATGGCATTGAAGGTCATGGCCGGGTGCTCCTCGACGAGTTCCAACAACCCCTGCGTACATATGCGTGCAATGGGCGGAAATGCCGACTCATACAGGAACGGGACTTGCGCCAGCAGTGGGTCACTGCTGGATGTCACCTTTACCAATTCCATCGCTTTCCCAGACTATTTCCTCATGCATCAACGGCATTCAATCATCCATGCCCACAAACTGACCATTGGCATTGAATTTCAATTCGACACCATTGGAGAGGTCCACTTCGTAGCCATAGCGTTTGTTGCTGATCTTGGTGATGGGCAAGGACTGGAAGTTCGTTTTCACATAATTCGCTATGGTAGCGGGGACAAGGGCGGCGGGTACGGCTTTGACCTTACAATCCACCACTTCCCATTGATTGCTGGTATCAAAATCCACCTCGGTGCCATCGTTCAACGTCACATCGTATTCAAGACCTCCAAATTCGTTGTCGGTCTCTACACGCACAACAGTTGCTCCGGGAAAATGCTGCTGCACAAATGTTGTGACGGCTTCGGGCAACGCTTGGGGTTGCACTTGGGGGGCTGCTGGCGCCGCCTGCGGCTGGGCCATGGTGGTATCGGGGGCTGCGGGTGCAGGAACCACTACTTGTGCTGTGGGTTGTTGTGTGCCGCCGCCATTACACGAAATCATAGCCACAGCAAACAAAGCATAGATAAAATTACTTTTTTTCATAATGTTAATCATAAAAATCCAAGAGGAAGATAAAATTGTTCATCTTCCTCTTGAAAAACATTAAATCCTGATTAGTCGTCGATTTCAATCACTTGGAACAAGCGGTTGTACTCCACGTCCAGACCATTGTTGAGTTTCACTTCATATCCACGGCGGTTTTTGTCAAGTTTGATAATGGTGGTGCCGGGGAATGTGGTTTGGATGTGAGACTTGATTTGCTCGGGAATAAGCGCAGAAGGAACACGAGAAGGACGGCAGTCGAACTCTTTCCAGTTTCCTTGCTTGTCAAACTCCACTTTCTCACCGCTGTCATATACCACGGTATAGTCATCCCAATCCATCGTGACGACCAAAGGAACTTTGGTTGCAAAATGCTCCTTGAGCAACGTTTGCGCTGCTGCGGGCAATTGGTTGAATGCAATCACTTGGTCATGATCTGCCTTGGCGTTGAAACTGAAGGCGACCAGAGCAATCATCAAAAATAAAAACTTTTTCATTGCTTTAATCATTTATAAATTCATGTATTTAGATTAGCTCACGTGTCAATCGTCCATCGACATCAATGCCCCTTGAGGGTTAAACTTGAGTTCAAGACCATTGGCCAGTTCCACCTCATATCCATAGCGTTCTTTGTCGATTTTCACGATAGAAACGGCTTGAAAATTTGTGTTCACATAGGTGGCAATGGGAGCGGGCACCAATGCTGCCGGAACGGGGTTCAGCCTGCTTTCCACCTTGTCCCACGCATTGTTGGTGTCAAAGTTGATCTCAGTGCCATCAGCGAGCATCACGTCATACTGATAGCCGAACCAGTCCCAGTCTTTATCGGCATAGGAAACCTGTTGGTTGGGAAAATACTGCTGCACAAAAACCTGAATCTCTTGGGGCAATTGCGCAGGAAGAACCGGGCGGTCGCTACATCCTGCCAGCGTCACAATCAAGGCGGCAAAAGCCATTGTCAAATGAAAATGTTTTTTCATGATTTATTATTATGTTATTCGTTCCGTTGTTTCAAAAAAACCAACGCCTCCGTGCAATCGAATTTCACACAATTTGCCAATCGTTTTTGCAATCCGGCGTCACAATTCCCACAAAAATTTCACGTGCAAATATATACTAATTTTTCCACATATTCTGCAACAAGGCCGGAAAAACGCCTATATTTAACATTTTCCGGCCGTATTGCTACTCTTATTAATTGACTGAGTGAAAGTAATGTTCAG
Organism: uncultured Bacteroidales bacterium; assembly: GCA_902782545.1. Lineage (GTDB taxonomy): Bacteria > Bacteroidota > Bacteroidia > Bacteroidales > Muribaculaceae > Sodaliphilus. The sequence goes on along the minus strand of CACZNP010000160.1, from coordinate 17,090 downwards.
TGTATGTATGCGTCAGCGTTTGCGGTTGCGCACCGAACGGGTGGCACTGGACGATGAAGATTTGACCGCCTTGGGCTTCCGCTCCTTGATTTTGGTGGTCTTCTTACCACGTTTGGTGGTTTTCTTTTCGCTGGTATCTTTCTTGACCGACTTCTTCTTGGGCTTCACCTCGACCGTTTCTTCATCGGCAGCCTCTTCACCATCCTTGCCCTCCTCGAGTTCGGCTTTGGCCTTGGCCATAGCCTGGAGTTCTTCACGCGTAGGCACCCATAGGTCTTTGTTGAACGCCCGCAGACGTTGCTCAATGCTGTCCTGTGCTTGTTTGAGCGCATCTTCCTCGGGATATTGCTGCATGAGCGAGAGATTGCGTAAGTTCTTGGTCTTGTAGATTTCACCGCTGTACATATTCAACTTGAAGAAGTCGTCAAGACTGTAACGGGGCAGATTGTTGTCGTCGTCGGTGAAAACGTACTGCTGTGCCATGTAGGGGCGGATATCGTTGAGTTTCACCCAAAACATGGGGTATTTGATAGCCTCTCCCCCAAACTCATCGGTACGATGAAGCACCGGGCAGATAGCCTCAACACGGGTTTTCATCTGGTTGCTGCGTGTGTCAAACTCCCACCTCTCAATGACATAGTAGGACAGCACCTGGTTGCTGGGCACATCGCTGTCATCAATTTCAAACTTGGGATTCTTCTCGGTCGAGCCTTTGGCTTGTGTGTGAGTGATATAAAAACGGTCAAGTTCTTCGCCCACATTCACCTTGTGATCGTCATCGAATATTTCCTTGCCATCAAGGTATTCGTAGGCAGGAATCTGTCCGCTGGCAAGATTGCGAAGAATGATATAGAACAAGTTCATACCATCCTCGTTGGGCTCTTCGGGATAATAGAGCGCTGGGTTCTTGCCCTTAGTCAGGTCAAGGGAGCGATAGATGACTTTGAGCCACTGCAAATCGGCATCGCTGGCTTCTTTGACCTCGAAAAACGACTGCTGGCGGTCGGTAATGAGCACACCGCCTTCGGTTTTCTTCTTGCTGTCTCCGTCGGTGCGTTTCACCACTTGCGCCTGCATCGTCGACACTGCCATGACGAGCATCAGAAGGGTTGCTATGAATTTTGTTGTTTTCATATTGTGTTTGTGTACTGAGTTTCGATTGGTTCGGTGTTGATTATCTCACAATGACTTCCATGGGTGCGATGTCGCGGGTGATTCCATCGGGACCGGTGGCTTTGACCTTGCTGAAGTAGAAACGCTTGCCAGGTTTGAGTTTGCGCATGGCAGCCTTTTGACGCTCGGAGAATGCTGCGCCAGCCGACAACTCGGGATGGGCATCACCCATTTGGTCAAAGGTAACCATCTCAAACGACACCACGCGATACTCAATGTTGAGCATATCATCGTCGATGGCAGCATCCAGACCCTTGGCCTCAAGAAGGATGGACTTGGGAAATGGTTTTCCGCCTTTGTAGCGGTTTTGCTGCCCCTTTTCGCTATAGGAGATGTAAGGTGCCGGATCGGGCAATTTACGCACGCGGAACGTAGTGCTACCCACGTTGGTGCGCTGGCCATCCATCTCGGCGGTAACAGTCACCACACACTCGGCTCCAACCTGCGTGGGATGTGCCACCCATCCGCTGGCGCTACGTGTGAGCGAGCCGTTGGTCATTGTCGCGGATATGGAACTCTCAGGCACACCAGGGACGGCAATGGACACGGGGTTGTTGATGCCTGCATAAAACACGTTCATCATGGTGGCACTCACGGTGGCCATTGGGTCGATAACGGTGTAACTTGATTTGAAGTCGCGGCGAGTGGTGTTGCCATCACGTCCCAGCACTTCAATCCAGCCCGAGTAATCGTACTTGCCGGCCTTGCCTGTACCCACTTGATACAGTCCATGGTCATTACCCAATCGCTGCCCATTGATATAGACGATGGGGCGCTGGGTGGTGTCCACAGCCGCCATGACGATTTGCGCTTGATACTTCGAACCGCGCATGACAATGCGCGAGTCGGGAATCACAAAGGCATCCACCTGGTTCACACGAAGGTCACCCAAGTCAATGTTGGTGAGGAACTGGTTAAGCACCTCTCCCTCGGCATAACGGATGTCATTTTGTAACTTCGTCATGAGTGTCACGGCAGCGATGGTGGGCATGTTTTCAAACATGGTCTCTTCCCAAGCCTTGCCGCCACCCTCGCCCTCGGCAACTGTCTTGACTGGCTTTGTCGACAGCGCCGACGCCAGATTGGCACGCTTGACCGAATCCTCGATGAACGAGAGGATGTAACTGCGGTATTGGTCGATGCGAGCACGCAACAACTTGCCGCTGCCACCTGTGGCACCGAGCATGACCTGCGAGGCCGCATCCAAGTTATCCTTGTTCTGTATGTTCCTCACATCGGCGTCTTCGCCGTCGGCCACCTTGACAATGGCGAACTTGAGCGAATCAATATAGGAATAGAGTTTGTCGGTCTCGCCGCGCACATCAGTACCCTTGTCAAGCCACTCTTTGCCTTTTTCGGGGTTCTTGTTGTTGAACTCCTGCAACTGGGCATAAAGTTGTTGATTGCGGGCCGTGATGGTGCGGTTGGAGCGCGACAGACCATCCTCGACTTGACTGAACCCGTTGAGCACATCGCTCGACACATTCAGGGCCAACATGGCCGTCAAGACGATGTACATGAGGTTAATCATCTTTTGTCGAGGCGACATGCGCCCGATGCTCTGGTTTTTTCCTGTTGGCATTGCTTATTGAATGGAAAAAATTGACAATTGGTTGACGGTTGAACTCAATCGGCTTCGGGTGCCTCGGGATCGATGCCTGGCATGCCCATGGGACGGTACATGTTCACGGTCATTGCCTTGATCATCTTCTCATAGACGCTGTTGAGTTGTTTCATGTAGCGAGCCATCTTCTCGGTCTCGTCGCAGTAGTGTGCACTCTCGGCTGCCGATTTCTCGTACATGTCGCGAATATCCTTCAGGCCACGGTTCACTCGGTCGATGCTGTCGAGTTGTGAACTGATGCTCTTGAGTTGGATTTCGTAGATGGTGTTCAAGCCGCTGATGTTATGGTTCAAAGCCTCCATCTGCTGGACATAGCCGGTGGAACTTTGTGTGATATTCTCACTGTTGTCGGTGATGGCATGGTAACTTTGCAACAGGGTCTCGCTCACCTGGTTCAGTGCATTGGTGGTGGTGGCCAAGCGTTGCATTTGGTCGCTGATGGTGGCCATCTGACTCAGATATTGCTGTGTGGCATCGGTAAGTTCGGCCATTCGCGAGAGTTGGTCGCTGGCAGCCGACATCTTGGCGATGCTCTCGCTGAGCGACCGGGTGTCATCCTCGCTCAAGTCAATTCCCTGCGGCAGTCCCACGACCCCCTTGGCTTGTGACGGTGTGATTCCATCGGCCAAAGCCGCAGCCTCGCCCGAACCGCTTCCGCTTCCACCACCGCCGCCAATGATGATGCCACCGCCGCCCTCAAAATCGGGACGCTCCTCGGGATCGTGTGAACCCAGGACGGGAAACACTTCTTCCCACTTGTACTGCGCCTCGGGCTTGTCAAATGCCGTGAGCAAGAACATGAGCACCTCGGTACCCATACCGATACTGAGCAGCGTGTTGCCACCCGGCAGGTGCAGAATCTTGAACAGAGCACCCCAGATAACGATTGCGGCACCAATACTGTAAGCGAAGTTGAAGAACCGCTGGCCTCTCTCGTCGGAGAGGAAACGCTCCACAGCGTTTTTATATCTTTTGATTTTAGCCATGATTATATCTTTTGCTGATTGCTTTATTTTTTACGTTTTGCCTTGCCAAAGCCCACCTTGGACCTGACACAACGGAACCCGATGTAGGAACGCTGTTCGTTCTGGTACTCCCACATGCGGATGTCGCCGCGAATGTTGTGGGCCACATCTTTCCACGAGCCTCCACGCACAATTTTCCGCGACATTTTGTAGGGGTCTTCACGGGCTATGGCATAGCGATACTCGGGGTTGAGGTCGCTGGTCATGCGGTCGATACTCTCGGTATAGGCCGTTGAGGTCCATTCGCTTACGTTACCAGCCATATCATAGAGGCCAAAGTCGTTGGGTTCATAGGTACCCACAGGCGAAGTGATCAAGTGACCATCCTTCACATAGTTACCCTCCATAGGCTTGAAGTTGGCATAGAAGCAGCCGTCATCCTCGGTGAGCGGGTATTCACCCTCCCAGGGATACTTGTTCTCGTTTTTGCCAGTTCGCGCGGCGAACTCCCACTCGGCCTCAGTGGGCAAACGGAAGGGCTCCACATAGACTGCATCCTTACCCATTGACTTCTTGAGGAATTCGGTGCGCCAATGACAGAAGGCATTGGCCTGCTCCCAACTCACACCCACCACAGGATGGTTGTTATAGTTACCGTTGGCAAAATACATGCGCACATAGGGCTCATTGTAAGCATTCTCAAAATCATTCACCCAGCAAGTGGTATCGGGATAGATATTGACAATGTAGGTGTTGACAAAGTCAAACTCGCTCTGCAGTGGCCGCGTGATGGTTTGACGGATGATGCGCCCGTCGTCATCGACAAACGCCGTGTCCTTGCTGATGGTGGGATTCACGGTGGGCACTGCATGGTCGGTGTTGTAGTCGCGCCGAGTGGGGTCAAAGCGGTGCTTGCGCTTGGCTGCCTCGGTGAGGTTATACACCTCGTAGCGGTAGTTCATCTGCACGGGGTCCAGTTCCTTTTTCCCGGTAATGACGTTGATGCGATACACACTCTCAATGGCACGCTCCTCGTCCTCGCTGGGGTTCTTCCAAGGAATGTTCTTGTTCCAGTTCAAGTGCGGGGTCACAGGATTGCCTTCCTTGTCCTCCTCGATTTTGAACTCCTCGTTGCCACCATAGGCTGGGTCGGCGAGACGCTCACGGATAATGGAGTCGCGCACCCAGTAGACAAACTGTTTGTACTTGGAGTTGGAAATTTCGGTCTCGTCCATCCAGAAAGCGTCGACCGAGATACCATGGGCCGTGGAATCCACTCCCCACACCGAATCGCGCTGGGCAGGACCCTCACGCATCGAACCGCAGTCGACGAGCACCATGCCGTAGGGGTTGTTCTCAGAGAAAGAAACCGCTCCCACACCAGTAACCTCGCCTCCCGACGAACCCGTGCGACGTATCGAGCCACACGAAACAGCCACAACGGCGATCAAAGATATCAATAATAACTTTTTCATATTCTACATTAATCGAATACTCTTTTGTTTATTCTTGTTCTTTTCGTTCATGTCAAGTTTCACCTTGTAAGTGACAAACACCTCGTGGCTGCCTGTGCTGGCTTTGTTGATGGCCGAGGTGGGATAGTCGAAGGCATAGCCCAGAAACACGTTCTTGAACTCTGCACCTATCATCACCGACACGGCATCGTTGAGCCTATAGCCCACACCTGCGCTCAAGAAACGGTTATAGCGCACTCGCGCTGTTGCCTCGGCCACGAAAAATTTCAGGTCAGTCTTGAGCATGAACGAGGGTTGTATTTCAAATAACGTGTTTTTGATAGGAATATTGCTACCTCCCATAAAATAAAATGTGCGACCGGCATCGAACTCATAGTATTTCTCCTCGTCGCCTTCGGCTTTGAGCGTGACACTGGGCGAGGTGATGTGAGTGACCGACAATCCGGCCCAAAACCACTTGTGGGTGAACATCACACCGGCATTGATGTCGAAAGCATTGCCCGACACATCATTCTTGGGGATGGCGTCATCGCTGCTGTCATGGGCATCATCGCCATCGGGGATGAAAAAATCGGACCCTTTGAATGTTTCACTGAGCAGACCCACCTGCACGCCGGCGCTGAACATGCCTCGAAGCATTCGCTTCTTCCACGCCAGTTGGGCACCTGCCTGCATCGAACGGTACAAACCCATGCTCTCGTGCTGCAGCACAACGCCCACACCCCACCGCTTTTCAAGAAACCTGAAGGGCATATCGGCCATGGCCACAAACGTCATGGGAGCATGCTTGATGCCCACCCACTGCAAGCGGCTACCCGCCGCTATGTGGATGGCATCGTGGTTGCCGGCGGCAGCAGCATTGTAATAGGCAGGCACAGCCCAATATTGGGTGAATTGCGGATCCACCTGAGCGTGTGCCGACCATGTGGTGGCCAGCAACACCAGCGACACCAAAAGTGCATGATATGTGGTACTGCGTGTGATCATTCGAAGTAGAAGGTGATAACCACCATGTTATCATGAATACTGTTCACGCTCTGCGTGAAACGCATCATCTCAGGGTCGTCTTGTAAGTCGGGACGGTTCTTCTGCAACATGTTCTTTAGGCCGAAACAGAATTTCACCTCCGGGCAAAGTTTGAAAAAGGGCAGATAAAAATCACAGCCCAACCCCACCGTGAGCATCACATCGTTGTTTTTGAGTTTGAGTTGCTCGCTGTGGTCTTTGCTCACATCAAACAAAGCCATGGCACCAGCCGTGAAATAAGGACGCAAGTTGTGGTGTCGAAGGGCCGAGAACTTAACGTCGAACGGCAACACCACATAGGTGGACTTGATGTTTTGGCTCTGGCGGAGATGGCTGGGCTCCAAGTCCTCAGGATTCCCATAGGTGTTGCGGAACTGAACCACCTTGTTGCCAAAATACATCCCTGGCGACACGCGCAAGTTGAAGTGCTTGGAAATGCGCCAATCGGCCAGCACATTGACACAGAAACCCGGCGAATGGTTGGGAATGTCGGCCATCCATTGCTCTCCGTCATCGGAAATGAAGCCGTTGTTGCTGATGCCCAAGTCCTGAAAATTCATGCCCACGGAGAACCCGAAGTGGATTCTTTTCATGTCGGCATAGGGGCGGTTCAGTATCTTATCGTTGTCTTGAGCCGACAGCGACATGATGCCGAGAACCACCATGGCAAGCGCGATATTTAAACGGTTTGATAAAGTCATTGCAATGATAATAACGCAATTTTGGCACTCTTATTGCTTGTGGGTGCAAAAAATCGTTACCATCGGGCCCTTTGGGGCCTGCAATCTCACGTGTTGGGGAAACGGGACGACAACCATCGGCCCACAGGACGGGAGAAGCACCGGTTCACCACCCAAGCCAACGGGATGAGGATGGGCAAAACACCCCACACATAGTCGCCATAGACCATTATTCCGAAGTGGCCAAACACCGGCGCCACCAGATAATTGAACATAAGGGCCGCAATGCCTTGGAAAACATAGAGTTCAAATCCCAATTGTCCCAGCCATTGCAGGGGTCGGCACATCAATGCACGGCCCAAATATCCCTCACGTCCATGAAGCATGGCTGTGGAGAACACCACTGCGCCCATGGGGAGCCACCAAGTGAGAAAATCTTCGTAGGGGGTTATATAGTCGGTTTTTTTGTTGATAAGTATCAACTCCAAAAACAGCAGCAGCACAACCACCTCGATCACAGTGGCCAGCAAGCGGCTGGGGGAGAAATCCGTTTTGCCGCAAGCACGGTACAGGCCGTGCAGCACTATACCCAAAACGAAGTCCCACACCCTGATGAGCGGAAACACATAGAGAAACTCTCGCTGTGCACCGGTGGTGTGCGGCAAACTCACGGCAAACACCACTGTCACAACGGCCATGAACAGACATTGCTGCCACAACCGGGTGCGGTGAGCCAAATAATTGAGCAATGGATAGCACAAGTAGCAAAACAACAACGATGCCAAAAACCAGGCATGACCATTGTAACCAAAAAAAATCTCGCGGACGGGTATCCAACTCTGCACCAAGGCCACATGCGCCAGTAACGAAGCATCAACCTTGGGAACTATGAAAATCCATTGGAACAAAAGCAATATCGCCAGTCCCAACCACTGCAACGGATACAATTTGGAAGCGCTGTGGAGCACAAAACGCTTCCATCCACTCCATGAGAACCGTTCCACTGGATGGCGCATCGAAAGCAAAAACCCACTCGAAATGAAGAAGATGGAAACCGCCGCCTTGGTGGGCTCCATAAGCCACTGCTGGTCACAATGATAAATGACCACCACCAACAGCAACAGGGTTCGCCATGAAGTGAGCGTTTTTACCATACTTTATAAATAAGTGGTGTAGTTACTTTTTCTTGTCCGAATCTCACGCAAGCGATAAATACCGTTCACCACAGGGCGCCACAGGGCGAATAACGGCGGCGACAACAACAGGCGCGGTGCTTGCAGTGTGACACAGTTCTTGCGCACCGCCAAGCCAACCAGTACCCATGCCGACAGCAATATGGCCAAAGCCAAGCAAATAACCGCCAAATTGTTGTGATTCAACAAGATAACCGCAACAGCCGCAACATGCGCCAAGAAAAACAACGTGGACATGAATCCTTGCATCAGGAACGGCAACCGACGACACAGGCGCGAAGTGAAATCGCGACGTGTCTTGAGCACATGGTGCGTGCGCGACACGTTGTCGTAGTGGGCCACCACCTGTGTCTCAGGGGCGAGTTCCACACGGGTATTTTCGGGGCGGGCTATCTCACTCACAAACACATCGTCATCGCCCCAGCGCAGGTTCATCGACCGCGCAAAACCATTGTTGCCAAAAAACAGTTGCCGACGGTAAGCCAAGTTGTCGCTTACCCCACGGTAGGGATGCCCCCCAATGGCGCTGAGCAACCACTGGGCTCCTGTGCTCACGGTGTCGAACACCCGATAATAGCGCCCCACCCCACGGTCATGCTTGTAGCGGTAGTGCGAATAACCCAACACCACATCGGTTCCCTCGGTGAAATTGCGCATCATCATGCGCAACCATTGGTCACTGGTCACGCGGCAGTTGGCGTTTGTGGTGAGCACAACATCGTTGTGGGCGGCCTTGATGCCTATCATCAGCGCCAGTTTCTTGCGCGAAAGCGAGCGTGTGTCGCGGGGAGTGAAGGTGACATACAGGTGGGAAAACGCCGCTTTCATCTCACTGAGAAGGTCACCTGTCGACTCGGCCGAGCCATCGGCCACCACAACCACCTCCATCTCTCCGGGATAGTCCTGATGTAACACCAGCGGCAGGAATTTCATGAGTTGGTCGGTCTCGTTGCCGGCATCCACGATGACCGACACCGACGGGAACCCGTCGACAAGGTAATCGCGTTCACTCTCATCGATGCGCACAAAGCGTTGCAAACGCCTTGCACGCACCCAGTGCCACAATGCAAAACCGCCTGCCAGCACCACCGCTGCCGCCAGCAACAACCACGACAGCCACGAAATGTGTAACGAATAAATCATAATGCCGTTAAAAAACACGCAAAGTTACTGCAAAGTGCACACAACGGCAAATTTTAGTTGCCAAATGAGAAAAAAATGGTAACTTTGCAAAATATAAAAACTGCGACCGATGATACCAAAAACAATTCATTATTGTTGGTTTGGGAGGGGGAAAATGCCACCGCTGGCCCATAAATGCATCGCATCCTGGAAGAAACACCTTCCTGACTACACCATCAAGGAGTGGAATGAGGACAACTTCGACCTGGACATGTTTCCCTATGTGCGAGAGGCCTACGACAACCGACGTTTTGCCTTTGTGACTGATGTGGTGCGACTGTATGCACTGTATCACGAGGGGGGAATCTACATGGACACAGATGTGGAAGTGTTGAAATCTTTGGATCCATTCCTCCACCATGTGGCATTCAGCGGTTTTGAAAATGAAACCTCTGTGCCTACAGGCATCATGGCCAGCGAACAGGGGGGGCGTTGGGCCAAAGAAAATTTAGAGCACTACAACGGACTTCATTTCGTCAATCCAGATGGCAAATTAAACTTGGAAACCAACGTAGAAGCCATCACCCGATACATGACTGAACATGGTTTGTCGCAAAACAACACCTATCAGGACTTTCCTGGATTAATCACCATGTACCCACGAGATTACTTCTGTCCCCTCGCTTATGGCAAAACGGAGTCGTTTTTCACCGACAACACCGTAACCATACATCATTTTGCCGGCAGTTGGCTATCCCGCAAAGAGCGCTTCCGCAAGTCTCACCCCGTGCTCATGCGTCACTGGCATGCCTTGCGACGAATGCTTGGCTTTCCGGTCAAGTAGTGGTTTGTGGACGAAAATGTGTGCAACACCACAATAAATTAAAAAAAAAGCCGTTACTATATGGTGTATTTTAAATATAAAGAAGTGAAAAAACATTACTTAACCATAGCAATATTTGCTGTGCTGTGCATGGCTTTGTTTTCCTGTTCATCAACCAAAGAGAACAACTTGGCCTATTTCAAAGACATCCTGCCCACACCCAGCGGGACGCTTCCCGACAATATCATGCCCAACATCAGGCTTGAGGTTGACAACGAATTGGCCATCAGCATCTCATCGGCGCAACCCGAGGCAACCGCCATGTATAACGTGCCTTTGGGCAATCCCGCCACACGTGGTGTGATTTCTGCCCAAGGTCAGCCCCGATTGCTCACCTACATCATCGACAAACAGGGAAACATCGAGTTACCGGTCATCGGAACATTGCATGTGCAGGGCCTCACCACCTCGGAAGTGACCGACATCATCAAGAAGCGTGTGAGTGAAAACGTGCATGACCCCTATGTGCGAGTGGAATTATTGGGGTTCTTTGTGAATGTGATGGGAGAAGTAAAAAATCCGCATCGCATCTATGTCCAGTCGCAACGATATTCGATTCTTGACGCACTGGCCGAAGCGGGCGATTTGACCGAATTTGCCAAACGTAATTCAGTTCTGGTGATTCGTGAACAAGGTGGCAAAAAGTCCTATCAAAACATGAACCTGGCCGACAGCAACATTTTCTCTTCACCTTACTTCTACCTCCAGCAGAACGATGTGGTCTACGTCGAGCCTAATTCAATCAAAATAGACAACTCCAAGTATAATCAGAACAATGCCTTTAAACTGTCGGTCATCTCCACGGTGGTTAGCGCCGCCTCGGTGATTGCGTCGTTGGTTATCGCATTGACAGTAAAATAGAGTATGAGCCAGACAACAAAACCATCCTCTGCCCAGTACAACAAAGAGCAAATAGTTGACTTTGGTGAACTAATCAATAAGTACAAACGTTACTGGTGGCTGTTTGTGCTGTCGTTACTGCTGTGCATTGGGATGGCAGTTTTTTACTTATATGCGAAATCCCCTGTATATCTGGTGGTGTCGAAGGTGCTGGTCGAACAGGATGATAACGCTTCGGGAGCAGGTGCCAGCCTGCTCAAGAGCCTGTCAATAGGTGGGGTCGGCTCCAAAGTCGACGACGAAGTAATTGTCATGGGTTCACAGGAATTGTTGAGCCAAATGATCAACCGCCTGAAAATAAACCGTTCGTATATCGAGAAAAAAGGTCTCTTGAAGAAAGTGGACCACTACAATACCTCGCCCATCGAAATCCAAGCCCCCGATGCCCTGTTCGACACACTGTCCATCGCCATGAGTTTCAAAATCCATGTGGATGAGGCCGGAAAGGTCGATGTGAAAGTAAAGAAAGGATTTTTCAAAACATTTGCCAACATCAAGGGGGCACAGTTCCCCGTAACGGTAAAGACCCCTTACGGCATCTACGTCGTGGATAAAACCAAATTCTTCAAGGCAGGAAAGGAACTGACCATCAAATCGGCCGTAGTGGGCAATGTGCCCAAGGCTGAAGGCCTTGCCGACGACATGACCGTGAAAGTGCTTTCAAAGAAATCCAACGGAATCTACATGGATGTGTGCGAGACCCACGTAAAGCGTGGCAAAGACATCTTGAACACACTCATGGCCCTTTACAACGAGCGCGGTCAGCACGAGAAAGACGAAATGGCAATCAATACCGGCAAGTTCATCGATGAGAGGTTAGGACTCATCTATACGGAACTCACCAAGAGCGAGGCCGACATAGAACGATACAAGAAATCTCACAACATGATTGACGTGGGATTGCAAACCAAGAGCAACATTGGCAAGCAGGAAGCAGCCGACAGGGCCATGGTGAACCTTGAAACCCGCTATCGAATTTTAAACATGGTTAAAGATTTCGTGAACAATCCCACGAACAAAAACCAAATGATCCCGTTTGATGCCGACTCCACTGCGGCAGCGGCTTCCATCAAGGCTTACAACCAACTCGTTGCTGAACGCGTAAAACTGAGTGCATCGGCCAAAGAGAACAACCAAGCGCTTCAAACCCTGGATGAACAAATCTCAACCATGCACAACAACGTGGTGAACGGTGTGAACAATGCTATGCAGGCCATGCGCATACAAATTGGACAGGTCAACAACATGAGTGCGGTTGCTGGAAGTGCCATGAGCACCATCCCCACCGAGGAACGAGAGGCAAGAGCCTTGTATCGACAACAAGGCATCCAAAACCAACTCTACACTTTCTTGCTGCAAAAGCGTGAGGAAAACGCACTCGTGCTGGCTGCCACCACCCCCAAAGGAAAAATCGTGGATCATGCCTATGCACAATCAAAACCCATTAAGCCAAAGCCCTTGATGGTTCTCTTCTTGGCTCTGGTTGCAGGACTACTGCTTCCTTTGGTGTTGTTATACCTGAAGAACATGCTCACCACCAAATTCTCTACACAAGATGAGTTGTCCGACTTGGTGGCGGCGCCCGTCATCGGAGAAATTTGCCACAATCGCCACAGTCGCCAATTGGTTGTGAGACAAGGAGAAACAAGTTCCATCGTGGAATTGTTCAGACTTGTCCGCAACAATATCCAATTCATGCTTCACGATGACAATGACAAGGTGTTGCTGGTCACATCCAGTGTGAGCGGTGAAGGCAAATCGTTCGTGAGCCTCAATCTCGCCGCCTCATTCGCACTGCTCGATAAGAAAGTGGCTCTTGTGGGATTGGACATCCGGAGTCCCAAGTTAGCAGAAATGCTCAACCTGAAAGAGCAACCTGGCATCACTGGTTATCTGGCAACTAAAGGAATTGGACTGGACGATATCGTTCAACACTCGACCGAAGTATCCGGTTTGGATGTTTATGTGGGTGGAACCATTCCTCCCAACCCCTCCGAACTGCTTCTTACCAAGCATGTGGGTGAGATGATCAATGCCTTGCGCGAGCGCTATGACATGATTATCATCGACTCGGCACCCATTGCCATGGTGAGCGACTCTTTCTCCTTGGCAAAACATACCGACGCCACGGTCTTTGTCGCCCGCGCCAATTACACAAAGCGCAATTTCATCAGATATCTCAACACCGTGCTGAACCGCGGCCAACTCAAAAACGTGTCGTTAGTGCTCAACGACACCAACCCCAGCCTCTCATCGGGATACGGCTACGGCTATGGCACCGACAACAATCATTGATAAAAGAACCGATGTACGTTGCCACGTTCCCATGACTCCCTCATGAAAGACCGCTCAAATACATATCAAAAGGTTTTTTTCATTGTTTTGTGGGTGTTGTGCACATTTGGGTTTGTGGCTGATGAAATCATTCCGCCGCTGGACCAAATCAGATCGCCTATTTTTTTGTTGTGCGATTTAACGATAGCGATGTTGGGAATTTGTGTGATAAGAAAGTGGCAAGATTTAGCACTTTCGGCGACATTGTTGTTGCTGGCCTTCTTTTCTACCTATTTCATCAACGGCCTGTCTCTTCCCTTTTTCTTGAATGGATTGCGGGAATTTGTGGGATTGATGTTCGTGATGCCATTATTGCGCTATTTTCTGGAAGAGGAGGGACGCCGCAAGCGCTTTGAAAGAGCCTTTGACCACAACTTGTATTTATTCTTGTTTGTTCAGGCCTTTTGCTTGATATTCCAATTTCTCAAGTACGGTGCTGGCGACCATGGCGGGGGCAGTTTTGGCAATTGGTATTCAGGCCAAGTGTCCACTCTGATTTACCTTTGTTCTTTCTATCTGCTCAACAAGCAAATTGACCGCGACAACTTCCTCAAGAGCCTCTATGACAACAAATCACTGATACTTCTCTTGGCACCCACGTTTCTGAACGAGACGAAAATCAGCATTGTGTACCTGCTGCTCTATTTCATCTTGTTGCTGCCCATTGACCGTAGGTTGGTTGTGAGAATGACTTTGTTTGCTCCCGTGGTAGTTATCTTCGTGTGGATGGGTGTGAACATCTACAGCGCATCCACCCGCAACAGTGAAGACACCAATAAGTTCAGCATCGAGTATATTTCAGAGTACCTACTGCTGGAAGAGGTGGAGCACGCCAAGGATGATGCCGAGTGGAACATGGACTCCAATAATGGTGTTGCCGACGTTCCACGAATGACCAAACTTTTATATCTTCCTATTCTCGACGAAGAGAACCCCGGACACATTCTCACGGGTTTTGGCGTGGGACAATTCAAAGGCGGCACTTCAATGGAGGTGTCGGAGTTCGCCGAAGAATACGACTGGCTGTTGATGGGGTCCATCCCCTATGTGTTCCATTTATACATTCAATTAGGTGTTTTGGGTGTCGTGTGGTTTCTGGCCTTTGTTGTGAACCTGTTCATGGCTCCGATAACCGATGGACGACGATGGACCCGCAATTGGAACATATGCCTGTTTGCGTTGATCGTGATTACTATCCTGCTGATATATATCGACATTCTGCGCAAAGTGGAGTTCTGCATGATTTTCTTTGCTATTGTCTGCTTTTCGTGGCAACCTGAAGCAGAACAAGTCGAGATAGAATCATGAAACTCGTCTATTTCATATGGTCGATGGTAGAAAGGTTTGGGGCCAACGCGGTTTCCTTGGCCGGTAACATTTTGCTTAGTTACCTGTTACTGCCTGCTGATTTTGGAATGGTGACCATGCTGAGTGTGTTCACAGCACTTGTTTTCGTGTTCATTGATTGCGGCATGGGTGATGGATTGTTGCGCATGAAGGAACCCACAAGGAAAGATTTCAACACCGTTTTCTTCTTCAATCTTACGGTGGGTGTATTCATCTGCTTGCTTTACATCATCTTGGCGCCTTGGGTAGCGCAGTTCTTTGGCTATCACGAACTGCGTGAAGTCATGATGGCGCTGGGTTTGGGGGCGGTGTTCAGCGGATTGACCATCACTCAAATCACGAAACTTCGATCCCGCTTGCAATTCAGGCGACTGGCCGGTCTCAATGTTGCAGCGGTGAGCCTGGCCTTGCTGGTGGCATTGGCGATGGCTCTTTGGGGATATGGTTACTGGGCTCTCGTAGAGTTGCAGGTGGGTTTCCCAGGGTTCTACTTCTTGTTGCTACTACTGTTTTCTAAATGGGAGGTGCGGCTGGAGTTTGACGTGGCCCGTTTCAAGGAATTATGGTTGTTTGGCGTCAACTTGCTGGTATCGACCATTTTCGTCCAGTTGGCCCAGAATGTTTTCACATTCTTGTTGGGCAAATTCTATAGCCCCGTCCAGGCTGGTTACATGGGTCAAGCACAGAAATTACAACAAACCCCCACCAACTCACTGGAAATGTCTATCAGCAGCACGTCGTTTGTGCTGATTGCCAAAAGTGAGACACAAGAACAAAAACGCACGCGGATTCTGAACATGTTTGGTGTGATGACATTCGTTAATGCGTTGTTCTGTGTGTTGTTGTTCAGCCTGAGTTACCCCATTATCGATTTTGTTTTCCCCGAAAAGTGGTTGCCGGTAGTACCTTACTTCAGGATGTTGTTGTGTTGGGGTTTGGTGTATCCTGTGTGCAGTTTCATGTTGATCATCTTCAAAACCTATGGCAAGACTGATTTAATTCGCAACATCACCATTGCCGAGAAGTCGGCCATTGTACTGGCAGCCTATTTGTTGTATCCCTACGGAGTAATCACCATGCTGGCCTCGGCCATTGTGGTGAACCTTTGCTCGTTAGGGGCTTACATGTGGTTTGCCTCTAGGTTAACGTCGTTGCCTTATAAAACATTCTGGACACTGTATTTGCGCAATATGCTTCCCCTGCTTATCATAGGTGCACTCACCTGGGCAGCGTCAACGGCACTGTTGCCCCATTCATTGGTGGCATTGATTGTGGGTGTTGTGCTTTATTTCGCACTGACCCTGTTGGTGTGCCGTTATGGATTCAAAGACTATTACGACTTCGTTGTTCTCAAATGGAAGTCGCTCAGGCTTCGGTCAAAGTGACCATTTTTCACCGATAGATGTGTAGCACACGCGACTTCACCCATCGGTTAGCCATCACAAAGGCATGACAAACAGATGGCGAGTGTAACAAGAACTTGAGTATACGATGCTTGACGGTCAACGGACTGGTGCGTGAAGAAAGGACTTGCACCACCCAGGGTTGGGATTTGTCGAGGGGATGAATATAGAATGCCAGGCGGTCAATTTTCAGGGTATATAGGTTGTCCTCGCATTTTTCAAGCAACCCCCTTCTTTTTAAGTTCCTCTCTATTTCATCGAAATAGCGTTTCCAATTGTTCTGGCCAGATAACCTGCCAGTGATCGACAGCGATTGAGAGTTGTAGTAGTAGTGATAGACTGGATGGTTGAAAATTCCTATCCTGTTCACAAACTCACTCATCTTGATATTGATGTATATGTCCTCACTGGGCAAAATGGCTTCTTGCGATGGGAAAACATCATAATCCCAAAGTTCACGCTTGGTCAAGCAACCCCAAGAGGCAAAAATGTTGTTTACGGACAAATTCTGCGCTAAAAACTCATCGCCTCCCATCACTCCCGTGTGCTGATGCCTTACCTCATAGGGTCTCCCTTGCTCGGGAATGCGTATGTAATTGCCATAGGCAATATCCAGTTGCTCATCAATCATCTTATGGTACAAGAAATCAATGGCATCGGCAAGAATCGTGTCATCGCTGTCCACATGCATGACAAACTCCCCATGAGAAGCCAGGACACCTGTTCGTCTGGCCTCGGCCAATCCCTGATTCTGTTTGTGAATCACATGAATTCTTTCATGTCGTTCAGCATAATCATCGGCAATGACACCAACATTATCGGGACTGCCATCATCCACAATCACCACTTCATAATCTTTGAAAGTTTGTGCCAGAATACTGTCAAGACAACGCGACAAAGTAGCCTCGGTATTATAAGCGGGGACGATTACTGAAACGGCAGGTTTGCGCATAATTGGTATTTTC
>CACZNP010000159.1 GCA_902782545.1 uncultured Bacteroidales bacterium | reverse complement strand
CTGGGAGGTAGGCCCTACACGGGCTATCCTGCCTTCAGCGCACCCGATGAGTATGCCCGTCAGTTGAAAACATCGGGGTTCGACCTGTTTCTAACAGCAAACAACCACTGCATGGACCGGCGCGATGCCGGTGTGCGACGCACCATTGCCACCCTGGACTCAATGGGCATTCCACACATTGGCACCTATGCCAACCGTGCCGCACGTGAGAAGCAGATTCCGTTTTTTGTCAACCTCAAGGGCATCAAATTCGCCTTCCTGTGCTACACCTATGGCACCAACGGTATCCCTGTCACAGGAGATGTGGTTGTCGACTTGATTGACCGGCAGCGCATCGCCGACGACGTTGCCGCCGCAAGGCACGGGGGAGCGCAAGTGTTGTGTGTTTGTCTCCATTGGGGCATTGAGTACCAGTTGCTGCCTGTCGAGAGCCAACGTTCCTTGGCCGACTGGCTGGTCGAAGAACAGGGCGTGGACTTGATCATCGGTGGACATCCACATGTGGTGGAACCCATGGAGATGCGGCACAGTGCCAAGTGGGACAAAGACGTGTTGCTGGTCTATAGCCTGGGAAATTTCATCAGCAACCAGCGCGACATCGACAGCCGTGGAGGTGCCATGGTCAAAGTGAGCGTGTCGCTGGTGGGGGGCAAGCCGCAAGTGCGGGGAGCGCGCTACAAACTCTTTTTTGTTCAAAAACCTTCCTATCGCGGCGAGAACTACGTTCTCATCCCCGAGGGACGCGACGACTTGGTGCGCCCCGACAGCCGCAACGAGTACACCCGCTTCATGCAACGGGCCCATGACTTGGTGCTCAGTCGCAACAAGGGTGTTCCCCAAGAGAAATAATTCTGATGATTTTGGTTGGGCCCGGCGGGACTACAGCCCTGCCAACGCTGCGTTGTACACGTAGTAATGGTTTCCATGCCACTCATAGGTGCGACACGGTGAGCCTGCCACGGCGGCATCGAGAGGCTGACGGGTAATGACGAACATCTCACACCTCACGGCCTCCTTGCCATGGATGGCGGTGGCTTCGTTGCTGCCGAACTTCAGCGCAATATGCCCGGGGCTGTCGGGAAGCAAGGCCTTCACCAACTCGGGATTTTCACAACGCGTCAGGAATTTTGACAAATTACCGTCACAACACTGCTGGTTGTCGTTGATAAGTGCCACGGCAAAGTTGTTGGTGTAAAGCCTCCACACAGGTGCCAGCGCCGAACGGCTATAGGGGCGGTCCACTTCAAAAGCCTCATGCAAATCCACGACTCCGCCCTCGGCACTTCGCGCCTGGGCAAACAGGGCTTGCTGCACTTTCCACATCCCGCTGCGATAGCGATACTGGTTCACGGCAACGAAAACCGTGCTCAGTGCTAGCACTGTCGCCGCCACTGTCCACACCCACCGACGGCCGGCAAGCAATTCGTCGAGCAGAGACAAAAGCAGCACCGTGCTGCACAACGCCACACACGTGAGTTGCCATGCACGGGTATAGGCGACAAAGAATGCGAAAGCCAAATTCACGACCCATGCCACTGCCACAATGATGTTGCCCTTGACCACTTTTTTCACTGCCGCACGCTTCACACACCAGGTCACCGCCATGGCCAGCACCATGAAAAACACCACCGGTGTCTTGGCGGCATCAATCAGCGCCTCAAAATGAAGCCCGTAGCCCAACATGCCGGCTCGCCTGAAGTTGGCGGGCGCCAAACAACACACAGCAGTGCCTGCAATATAACAAACGGCCATCACCCATTGCTCACGGCTCAGTTGGCGGCGGTGAGCCACGGCATGGACAGCCAATCCGGCCGAAATGCCGATGGAGAAACTCTCTTGCATCGTACCCACCAACAGACCCAACAACCCCACTGTCATTGATATCCAAACGGAACCGCCAAAACTGCTCCCCTTGCCCAATGCACGGAACACCACCAGCACAAGCAACGTCATCGCCCCGGTCCACAAGTAATCGGCTGCAGCCGTCACCGACCCCATCATCATCCTGGCACTCACCGGCATCAGAAGCCATACCACCCCCAACACGGTCACTGCCTTGGGGACCGACAAGCGACCACGCCCAAAGCACAGCAGTGCCAAACACACCAGAAGCAATCCCCACAGGCACGTATTCAATGCCACCACCATCCATGCCGGCTGTGTGCCGCACAGCCACTGCACCAATCCGTGAATCAGAAAGCGCCCGTTGTAATACCGGTAACTCACCAGTTGCGAGCGTATGGCATCGGCCAAACTCGTCACCGGAACATCATTGGTCACCAACGTGGAGCCGTCGGCACCAATGGCAAGTTGCGACACAGTGGAGAATCCGTAGTCATCGATGTCGTATACAAACCATCGCTCCATGGCACAGTAAAGCAAGCAGCCCACGGCAAGGAGTAACCATAAAAAGATTCTCGTTTTTGTTTTCATCTTCGGCACAGTCATCAAGATAACGGATTTCGACTTGCAAATGTAGTGATTTATTTCCAGTGTTCAGCACCGACAAGGAACGAAATAGGGAACCGGACTTCTTTTTTCATGAGGTTATAACCCACACTAACGGCATTGGGACACACCACACAACACAGCGCAAGCCACCGAATTCCGTTACTGTTCTTTTTGACCACTATTGTGGTCTCATTTCGTACCATTTCATACTTTTTCTCAAAAATAATGAGTATTTTTGCAGGAAAACTATCGAAGTAATGAGATTACCCAGTTTTATACTCATCGCCACCTTGCTTGCCCTTGGGGCAAATGCCCAGGGCACAGTGTCGCTGGACTCATGCCGCGCCATGGCCCTAAGGAACAACAAGGAAATTCAGCAAGCGCAAGCCAAGGTTGAGGTGGCTGGTTATCAGCGCCGCGAGGCGCATGCAGCCTACCTGCCATCGGTTGACCTGGAAGCAACCTACATCTACAACGCGCGCAACCTGGCACTCATCGAGAGCGACCAGTTGCTGCCCACCAAGTCATTTAATCCGCAAACAGGTTCCTATGACTTCAACTTGGTCACCGACCCCGCAACAGGATACCCGATACAGGTCAACGGACAGTATGTGCCCTCGCAAGTGGCACTGCTGCCCAAAGACGCTCTCACCTACAACGTCCACAATCTCATGGCCGGTGCGCTCACGCTGACACAACCACTCTACATGGGCGGTAAAATCAAGGCCATGAACGAAATCACACGATACGCCGAAGAACTCGCACGCACCATGGCAGTGTCGAAGGCCGAGGATGTCGTCTACGACGTGGATGTGGCCTACTGGCAGGTGGTATCGCTCGTGGCCAAGCAGAAACTTGCCGAGAGTTATGTGAAACTGGTGCAGAACCTCGACAACGATGTCAAAGCCATGCAGCAGCAAGGGGTTGCCACCAGGGCCAATGTGCTGAATGTGGATGTGAAACTCAACGAGGCCAACGTGGACCTCACCAAGGTGAACAACGGGGTGACATTGGCACGGATGCTGTTGGCACAACGATGCGGGTTGCCGGTGAACACCACTTTCACGCTCGCCGACGAGAACCGCAACGAACTGGGCATGACCGCGCAACCGCGACAGGTGGACATGAACTCTGTGTACGGACGACGCAACGACATACACTCGCTCGAACTGGCCACACAAATCTACGACCAAAAGGCACGGGTGGAACGCAGCGCCATGATGCCATCGCTGGCAGCCATCGCCGCAGTGCACCTCACCAACCCCAACACCTACAACGGATTCAAAAACCGATTTGGCGGCAACTTCTCGGTGGGAGCCGTGCTCAAAGTGCCCATTTGGCACTGGGGAGGACTCTCCAGCAAGTACAAAGCCGCCCAGGTCGAGGCCCGCATCAAGCGGCTGGAACTGGAAGACGCACGAGACAAAATCAACCTTCAGGTGCAGCAGGCCAATTACCGCTTTGAGGAGGCCATCAAAACCTACAACATGACCCAGGCCAATCTGGCCAAAGCCGACGAGAATCTGCGGATAGCCGAAGTGGGATTCAAGGAAGGCGTTGCCACCGTCGACGAGGTGACGGCGGCACAAACCGCCTGGCTCAAGGCCAACAGCGAGAAAATTGATGCCGAGATTGATGTGCGACTGTGCGACACCTATCTGTCGAAAGTCACCGGCAACATGAACGTCTACCCCACCCTGTCCAATCAATAACCAAACGAATCATCAAACTGCACAACAATATGGAACAAGAACAACAAAAAACCATCGTCCGCAAGAAAGACAAGGCGCTGCTCGCTGCATTGGCCGTGTTTGCCATTGTCATGGCAGGCATCGGCATTGTGGGCATTCTGCTCATCAAGCCGGCCGACACCACCACACAGGGACAGGCCGACTGCGATGCCGTGAGGGTGAGCGGAAAATTGCCCGGGCGCGTCGAAGCCATCTACGTCAAGGCCGGCGACACCGTACACAAAGGCGACACGCTGGCCAAGGTCTACTCGTCGACGGTCGATGCCAAACTGTATCAGGCACAAGCCATGCAGCAGGCGGCAAACTCCCAGGAGCAAAAAGCCGAGAAAGGCACCCGCGAGGAACTCAAAAGAAGCGCCTACAACATGTGGCAGCAGGCACTGGCAGCACAGGACATCGCCAAGAAAACCTATGACCGCATGCAAAACCTCTTTGACCAAGGCGTTGTCACCGAGCAAAAACGCGACGAGGCAAGAGCGGCCTATGAGGCAACATCGGCACAGGCACTGGCAGCCAAGAGTCAATACGACATGGCAGTGAGAGGGGCCCAACAAGAAGACAAGAACGCGGCTCGAAGCATGGCCAACGCTGCCTATGGGTCGGTCATGGAAGTACGGTCGCTGCTCGAGGACCAATACCTGCTGGCGCCCTGCGACGGTGAGGTGAGCGAGATTTATCCGCAGGAGGGCGAACTCGTGGCAATGGGCACTCCCATCATGTCGATTTCGCGGCTCAACGACATGTGGGTGTCGTTCAGTGTGCGAGAGGAGATGCTCAAAGACCTGCCTATGGGAAAAGAGGTGACAGTGACCATTCCGGCGCTCGGCAACAAAGAAACCAAAATGGAGGTGTACTACATACACGACATGGGCAGTTATGCCGTGTGGCAAGCCACCAAGGCTTATGGCGGCTACGACAGCAAGACCTTCGAGGTGAAAATGCGCCCCAAGGAAAAAGTGGAGAACCTGAGGCCAGGCATGTCGGTGCTGCTCAAGTGAGACGCTCCACCCTCAGTTGCTCCCATTATCATTACACAGGATACAGAATAACCAGCATTGCCGATTATTAAAGATTACATACGCGAGTCGTTCAAGCGTGGGTTTGTGCAAATGGTGCGCCGCCCCATGTATGTGCTCATGATACTCATCATGCCCGTGCTTGGTGCGTTGTTCTTGCTCAGCCTGATGGAGCAAGGCACCATCCGCCAAGTGCCCGTGGGCATCGTGGACCTGGATCAGAGCAGCATGTCGCGTCAGTTGGGGCGCACGCTCAAGACATTCCCCCAGGTGAACGTGTGTCGCGATTACAAAGACTTTGCCTCGGCGCGCGAAGCGGTTCAGCGCGGTGAAATCGCGGGATTCTATCTCATCCCCCCCGAACTCGAGGACCGCGCACTGGGTGGGCGTCAGCCAGTGGTGAGTTACTACGTGAATTATGCCTACATCGCGGCGGCATCCATGCAATTCAAGGGATTCAAGACCATCTCGTTGCTGGCCAACGGTGGCATTGCGCAAGTGGCCCTGCGCAAGGTGGGACTGCGCCCCGAAGCCATCACTTCCACTTTGCAGCCCTATGTGGCACACACCTATTCCCCAGGAAACCCATGGCTCAACTACAACTACTACCTGTGCCTGTCGTTTGTACCATGCCTGTTTGCTCTGTTCGTGCT
>CACZNP010000158.1 GCA_902782545.1 uncultured Bacteroidales bacterium | reverse complement strand
GTTGCGAGGAAGCCTTTTTTGTGTGTTCGGGGCAGTCGTCCCAATCATGGGCAGGTGGTGAGAGGATTGTCGCACAAATTCGCCCCCTCAATCCAGCCAACCTGAGCCACTCCGTTGACCTCGGCCTTGACCTTGACCCAGTCGCCTTTCGTTTCCATGGGATTGACCATCAGTTCCTCGGTGAACCAACACACGGCTTTGCCCTTCTTGCTGGGAGTGGCGCGCAGGCAGCAACGCTGGCCTCCGTAATTGCGGGTGCTGAGGCCCACCACCGAGTGATGAATCCAATACTCGCCTGTGGGCGATCCCTTGAGGTTGATTTCCTCGCCTTGCTCGGCAGCCTCCATCCAATCGATTTTCCACCAGCCGTTACTGGGGCTCGACAAGCCCAGCATGTAGGAACACGTGTCGGGCAATGCCATCACCACAGCCCCCTTGGGAGCACTGCGCACATTTGTAATCGGGTCACTGTCACAAATCCAAGCGCCAATCTCCGATTGCGCCATGGCGGCGATGCCTACCGACATCATTGCCGTTACCAATAAAAAACGTGTTTTCATTGTCTTCAATTATTAACTGATGATTAGTATTACCTGATGAAGTGCATGCCTTGCCACGGCTCGCGTTGCGGGGCGTCGCCGAGGCCCGTATGGATTTTTTGCAACAACCATGCCAAATTGTGTGCCAGGGTGCGCATGGTCTGCATCCCCTCGATGTCGCGCTCACTCTCACCTTTTTCGAGGCCATAGGCGATGTTCCAGTATTGCGACGTGACAATGGGCATGTTCATCATCTCAAAGGGCATGAGCATCGTCTGATAGGCTGCCGTGGCACCCCCACGGCGACAGATGGCCACTGCGGCAGCAGGCTTGCCGGCAAACTTGCTGCCCGCCGAGTAGAGCATGCGCTGCACCAGCGACATCAGCCCGCCATTGGGCTGGCCATAGTAGACCGGCGACCCAATGACAATGGCATCGGCGGTGTCCATCTTGGCCGAGATGGTGTTGCACACATCATCGTCGAAGATGCAACGGTTCAAGGCGTGCTGCATGCACTGGTTGCATGCGATGCAATGACGCACAGGGCGTGTGCCCAACGCCACAATCTCGGCCTCCACGCCGTCGGCCTCGAGGGTTTTCTTGATTTCGTTGAGTGCCACCTGGGTGTTTCCACCCACTCGCGGACTTCCGTTGATGATTAATACTTTCATGGCTGAACAGTGTTTTTTTTTTTTTTTACAATCCGAGGCATTTTTCCAAAAAAAACAACTCTTGCATGAGTGGAGGCATTTTTGTAACTTTGCCTCATCGATCACAAACAATTTATCACCACAACCCCGAAAAACCATTGTACAACATGAACCGACGCGAAATGATCAAGATGGCTGGCACTGCTGCAGTGGGTGCCACCGTGCTGGGATTCCCTATGAATGTCAACGCCAAAGACGGAAGTCCCGCCAAGCGACTCAAACTCATGGTAATCGGCGCACATCCCGACGACCCGGAAACCTGTGCCGGAGGTGTCATGTGCCTGTTTGCCAACGCGGGCCACGAAGTGGTGTGTGTCTACCTCACCAGAGGCGAGGCGGGCATCGAGGGAATGAGCCACAGCGAGGCGGCCGCCATCAGGGTTGAGGAATGCACGAATGCCTGCCGGGTGACCGGCGCCAGACACATCTTCATGGACCAGATTGACGGCGACACCGAGGTCAACGTGAAGCGCTACAAAGAGATGCGCGACCTGTTGGAGCGCGAAAAACCCGACATCGTGATCACGCACTGGCCCATCGACTCGCACCGCGACCACGCCGCTTGCGGCATGCTCGTGCTCGACGCATGGCGACGCGTGGGACGCACTTTCCCACTCTATTATTGCGAAGCGATGAGCGGCACGCAGTCGCAACTCTTCCACCCCACGCACTGGGTGAACATCGAGTCGGTGCTGGAGCAAAAACACCGCGCCTGCAACTGCCACGTGAGCCAGCACATGGAGGACATCTACGAGTGGCATGGGCCTATGGAAAAATTCAGGGGACTGGAGTGCCGATGCTCGGCCGCCGAGGCATTTGTCCTGCACACCACCGCCCTGCCTACCCTGCCCCTCGTTGACTGACAAGCAGCGCACACATTCCCGGTGTTGGCATTACCCATGAACTCTTCCTCTAACTCAGAGGGAGAACTCCCTCCTCTGCCCGAGCCGGTGTTCTATTTGCCGAGCATCTGCAAATAGATGCTCATCATCTGCCCTGCCACATCCAGCCCCTCAAAACGTTTAATGTACTGCCGGCTTTGGTGGATGCGCTGTTCGCGGTCGGCGCTGCCAGGGAGCACTTCACGGATGGCTTCGGCAAGGCCGGCGACATCGTCGGGGTCGACATAGAGACTGGCCGGGCCGCCTGCTTCCTCCAGGCACGAACCCTTGCAGGCCACCACAGGAAGCCCTGCGGCAATGGCCTCGATGATGGGGATGCCAAACCCTTCGTAACGGGAGGGATAGACAAAAGCGTCGGCCAAACTGTAGATGGCAGCCAAATCGCTGTCGGGGACGCCGCTCAGCATGTGGAGGCGGGGACTCTCAGGAATTTCACGCACATATTCAGTCTGTCGGCCTACGGCAACGAGATGGACATCGGCAGGCAACAGAGGGAGCGCTTCGGCAGCCAGCCGCAGATTCTTGCGGCGTTCTATCGTTCCCACATTCAGGACAAAGTGCCCGGGCAGACCGTAGCGCTGTCGCACAGCAGCCTGTGCCTCGGCCGAGGGAGCGGCCGAGAAGCGGGGGTTGTAACTCTGGTAGACCACACTGATGCGCTCGGGAGGAATGTCACCAAACTCCATGATATCAGCCTTCGTGCGCTGGCTGATGGCAATGATACGGTCGGCCTCTTTCAGCGTCTGGCGGAATTTCCAGGCATAGAGTTTGGCATCTACCCAAGGGTAATACTCTGGATGGCGCAGGAAAATAAGGTCATGGATGGTGACAAGCCCTGGGATGCCAGTCTTACGTAGGCCAATGGGCAGTTCACCGGAGAGCCCGTGGTACAGTTGCACGCCATCGCGCTTGAGGTCGCTGGCCAAGCCAAAGGTGCGCCAAGTGAGAGCCCTGAGTTTGGACTTGAGCGTTGAGCGTTCAGGATATCGGAAATCGACATGCTCATTCTGCAGGATTTGCCCCCGCAAGTCATCACGGCCCGAGGTAGGCGCATAAAGCAACATGTCCACGTCGGCGTCGGCCACACGAATCAGATCGTTGACCAACGTGCGTCCATAACTGCCCAAGCCCGTGGCATTGCTCACAACACGCTTGGCATCAAAGCCTATAGTCAGTTTCATACTGCAAAGTTAATTATTTTTACGCTTATCCACAACAAAGCAGACCGTTGTCCGGGTAGCGGCCTTGGTTGTCCGACGACCTTCACAATGGGTTTTCACTAAAAATCGCGGGGTTTTGCGGTTGCAAGTGTGGGCGGTTTATTTGACGTTTCTTTTTTTTGTGG
>CACZNP010000157.1 GCA_902782545.1 uncultured Bacteroidales bacterium | reverse complement strand
TTACAGCAAAAGGAATCGTGTGCCCGTTGCCATTCTCGTCTAAAAACGATTCTGTTGTGTCACCCTCCGACAGTTCCATTCGGCCACTGGTGGCTGTTGCCCATGTGATCCCAGCCCCTAACAGGATAATCAAAAAGGACACATGGAGTAAAACGATGTGCCAGCGATGTGCATATTGGCTTCGAAAAATGGCAATGCCAGCAGTCACCGCTATTGCCAGCCAAAGCATCACAAAAGGCACCGAGCCATAGCCCAATGAATGGGCTATGGCGGTGCCAAACCATTTCTCGACAATCGTGCACAGCGCCAGCACAAACACCATGAGTAGCAACAGAACAAACGGCAAACGCTTCATTGCACGAACTTTATCAGATTGACTCAATGAACTTGACCACGGCATCGCGGTCCGATTTGTTGAGTTTGCGGAATTGTTCTACGCTCTTGCGGGCATCGCTTTGCGGCGATCCATGCCACATGATGGCTTCAATGACATCACGGGCACGGCAATCATGCAACCGGTCACCGGCGCCAGTACACTTGGTGCTTAAACCACGGCCCCACAATGGAGTTGTACGGCACCATCCTGTTCGGATATCGTTTTTCATCATCAAACGATGCTGGATCATATCGGTATAAGGCCAAATCTTTTGATGAGGATAACGAGGCAATTTGTCGGCACGTGAACCCACGAAGAAATTGTTAGGATCTCGTATCACATCGTTGCCGGTTGTCCAGGAGGGACGATGGCAGTAAGCACAACCCATCTCGGTGAACAATTGTTTACCGCGCTTGAAATCCTCATCATTGACATTTCGCGCCGCCGGAACAGCCAAGCCACGATGCCAGGCCATGAGATCAATGTACTCGTCATCGGTCATCTCCACAGGAAGTTCCTTACTCATTAAGTAGTTATAGATATCCTGCTCGGGGTCACCCGTCTTGTTCCACTGGGGATAGTATTTGTAGAAATCACGTTGCACATCGGCATCCTTCGACGCGGTGGTTGCATAGGCTGCTGTCATGTAGTGATAGCGGCGGTCGTTGCGAGTGACATTGGTGATGTTCCAAATGGCATTGGCACCCGGTCCATCTTGCAGCGAGCCACGCGACAAAGCGTAAGTGAAACGACGCACATAGGGCGTTCCGTCACCCTGAAGCGTGTTGGCGTAATAATTGAAATCACCGTCTTTCCACACTCCGGGATTGAGCACGACACCCGCTTTTTGCTCAGCAAGATATTGTGCCCGCAGGTCTTCCTCCGAGATGGCATCCAGCAAGCCTGTTCCGTAAATCCCTATCGTGTTTTCCAAACGCACCCGCAATTGAGAGTAATCAATGTCCTTGCCACCTACTTGCAATGGAACATAAAAGGCATCTTGAGGGATGGTCACTTCGGGGTAGGTGAGTTGATAAGTCTCGCCATCGTCAAATCGGTTACCCCATTCATCAACGTAAGTGAGCCAGGTGATATTGATTTTCCGTTCATCAAGCGGTGCTTTGAAAGGAGGTGCGGCTTGAGTTTGAGGCATTCCTGTATACGACGACAGATAAGTGTCGTTTTCATCCGTGAGCACAAGCAAATAACCATTGCCTATCACGTTGGAATTGTGGCTCACTTGGCGGGCGCCATGGCCATAACCAGGATGGCAGGCAATGCAACTGCTCCTAATCCACAGCGGGCCCAATCCCCGCATAGGCGTTGCAGGGTCATCGGTGATGTCGTAAGGGCTCTCAAAAATGCGCTCTCCTCTCTTGAACGAAGCCACCAAGCCCGCAAGTTCGACTGCCGGAGTGAACTGCTCGTAAGCCGAAGATGTGTTATTGAAGGTGGTCCCCAATTCGCCACCGGCATAGAACTCCTCATTCACGACGGGATCAGGATCTGTTTTGCTGGTGTTGTCATTATCGCTGCAAGCGGTGAACGAAACACCCAAGCACGCGATAACAAATGGCAATAGATTTTTCTTTTTCATGTGAAAGTGTTTTTAGGGGAATCATTGGATTGACTCAATGGCCGCATCCAGCGCCTGCATAGCCTTGTTGCAAGCATCAATGGCCGCTTGGTTTTCGCTGCGGGTCAGATGGTTACGGAATGGAGCGGGCATGGCTGCCACAGTTGTGATGGCATTTTCAATGGCGGCGCGCAAATCGCGGTCAATCGTGGGATTGCTCTTGCTCAGATAGGTAGCGAGGGAATTCGCGTTGACACTACCGTTGAGTGAACCGTAATAGACATTGCGCACGCTACGCATGTTGTCGGTGAAATCTGCAATAGAGTTCCAGGAATACCATGATTCAACATCGAGCACATTCCCTGAGTTGATAGGATCGGTGATCTTGGTGTTTCCCACTTCGTCGCTGATGTCGCTGGCTCCTTGCAAGATTTGAACCATTGCGTCAAGTTGCGTTTTGTATGCACTGTTGCCAGTTTCTCCGGCCAGAACCATCTGTTCGCCATAATTGGTTGATGGCTCTAATTCATACTCTTCAAGCAACTGACGTTTGCTTGCTGTCAACTTGTCGATACCCGCCCAACTGGCTTCGAGGCGAATCGTCTGATTGGCCAGGTCTTGTGCAACGGCTGCATTGTAAATGAATTCGTTCGACGTGATGTCCGACACATTGCGTGGTTCACCGTCCCTAAACAAAACGTATTCAACCGCATGGAATCCCAGCAGGCCATAACCCAACGTTGAGAAACCATCGGCAGCGGCGCCATCCTCGTCCAGTTGGGCAATGAGATTGGCATTGGATAGAACATTGTCCAGTTGGGACTTCTGAAGGGGCCACGAATCAATGTGTGGGTCAATATTATAGTCCCCTGCGGCACCAAACAGGAATGCTTCGCTCAATTCCCAATATTTACGGGCTTCAATCCATTTCTCGCAAGCCTGATTAACCAATGACTGGGAGGGATTCTCCTTCAGACGAGTGCAAATCGCGCTCAAAGCCAACGCTTCATCGGCAAGCGATTTATAGGTAGGAACAACCACACCATTCACATATTGGGTGATAATGGCCTTTCGGGTAGCATTGCTGCTATCCGTGGGTTGGGGTTCATTGGAATCGTCACCGCAAGCGGCAACACACAGGCCCATACAAAACAAGACCAGAACTTGAATCGATTTTTTTAGTGTCATAATCATTATTTTTATAAATTGAATAATCCATAATAGCCTATACCCAGACTGATAGTGGGCTCGTTATTGAATTGTTTTTTGAAGATACGATTACTCCATTCTCCTTTCACTACCACTTGCTTGATAGGGTAGTAGTTGATACCAATAGTGATTTTCTGACGTCCCCATTGTTGCTCATCGGTCATCGATGACACTGTTTTATACATGGAGTCATAGTAATCATATCGTCCGAAGATGTACAACCGTTGAGCGGTGTTGTGAAGTGATGGACTGAGAGCGAACAAATCATATCCTGCCTCTATACCCATGGCCAACGCTGCCTCGGCAATGTTGTTTTTGGGCGATGGAGAGTCTTTACGTGTCGACTTGTTGGCATCCGTGATTTCAAGTGAATTACTCAAGTGTCCATAATCACAGTAACCGCGGGCTACAATGTTGTGATCATCATAGTGAAAATCAAACGAGCCGATCGCCACTGTGCCGTGCAAATTCTCATACTTCCCAGTTGCGTTGAGCGTATTATTGGCACTATTGCCCAAGTATCCGCTCACACTCATGCGAAGCCCTTTTACTGTGTAGTTGTCGATGCGCAATGCTCCAGCATAGGCCGTGGCCATCTTAAATTCATAGGGACTGCCAGCGCCATCGTGTATCCAGTTGTGATTGTTAAAACGGTCTGCATCCAGACCGGCTATGAACATGGCTTCGTAACGCCAGTCACCTACACGTCCCCACAACTCTGCACCAGTTTCATGCCAAGTGCAAGGAAAAATGGTGTTTTCACCTTCGGGCCTATATACCGTGAAAAACTCAGTAGGAGTGTGGTGGGCATTGGTGCCACCCACAGGAACAACCATGTGTCCAACACGCAGATTTATCGCGGGCGAGAATGATTTCTGAATCCAGAACTGCTCAAGCGCCACTTCACCGCCACGCTCAATCTCCGACTCATATTCACCGGTTTCTTCTTCTTCGATTTCCACTGCACTGCCCGTACCGCCATGCTCAAATTCAATCTCTGAACCCATCGACCATCCCCGGCCAAAGTCATAGCCTAGATAAATAACCACATGAGGCAAGTCGAATTTTCCAAATCCTTTGGCATCCTTGTATAGCGATGCGTCGGTATAACGTTTGTAGTTGTTACTGTAGAACATGCGGCTGGCGGTGGCTTCTCCATAGCCACCCAGTGTAATGCGAGAGTACCATTTCTTTTGTGCAGTACTGTCGCTTTTCAATCCCGTTGCCTGTTGAGCACTGATGTTGGTTATGCAACTCAAACACAACAGCACAATTGATATTACATGTTTCATCTTTTTGAGGTTTTGTATGTTTGACTTTGCAAAATTACTGAGACTGGCTGTGGTGGGAAATCGCTATTTATGCCGATTTTGATTCCTGTACTTAACCATTTTTGAGTAGCCACATGATGGTAATATTCAACTGCAAATTAACCAAAAAGAGGGAGGGAAGGGGAGGGGCAAAGTGATTGCAAATGGTTTTATCGATGCCAATAATCAATATTCATTGTTCATCATTAATTATTTTACTATCTTTGCAGTCCCAATTGAGAAAATTAATGGATTTGCTCAAAAATATCATATTGGTGATCATTTCTCCACGCGTGGGATGGGAGGAGATCAACCAAGCCACAATCCCTACAGGTCGTGTGCTTTCAAGCGCATTTTATCCGTTATTGGCATTGCTGGCGTTGAGCGCGTTCGTGCCTGGCTTGTACGATTCCACGCTCACTTTGTCGATGCTGTTGATGGATGCCATCATACTGTTTGCGGCCTATTTCTTCACATACTTTATTTCAAGTTATCTCCTTGGAGGATTCTATCCTGAACTGGTAAAGACCAAGGGGGCACACGACCGTTTGGACGATTACATTATCTACAATTTGATTTTTCTTGTGGTATTGCGCATCGTCCACAATCTCCTGCCTGGTGATTTCACGCCTGTGCTGTTTCTCATGTTGTATATGCCCTGGATGGCCTATCGGGGATTGGGGAATTTGGGCATTAAGGAAAACAAGGCAACCAAGTTTGTGATTATCGCATCAGTATTGTTATTGCTTACCCCATTTGTCATTGAATGGGTGCTGGGATTGATTATTAAGTAAAAGCCATGGCTAATAACACAATAAATATTAAAAACCGACGGGCGACGTTCGACTATGAGATTATCGAGTCGTTCACCGCTGGCATTGTGTTGACAGGTACCGAAATCAAGTCATTGCGCCAAGGTAAAGCCGGATTGACCGACAGTTATTGTATGCGGGAGAATGGCGAATTGTGGGTGAAAAGCATGTACATCGCCGAATACTCCTTTGGTTCGTATAACAATCACACCACGCATCGAGACCGCAAACTGCTCTTGAACAAAAAGGAAATAGCGAGAATTGGCAAAGCCATTGAACAACCTGGTTACTCTGTGATTCCTCTCAGGGTATTCATCAATGAGAGGGGACTGGCCAAAATGGTAATCGCCATTGCACGAGGCAAGAAAATGTACGACAAGCGTCAATCCATCAAAGAACGCGAAGACAAGCGTGCCATGGATCGCATGTTCAAGCACTGATCACTATTATTTCTAAAAAACTGCCGCCACCGAGAACTGCATCGAGCGGTTGGTGAAGTCATAAGCAGGCATGACGGCTATGGCTGTGGTGCTGTTGCTGTCAAGGTGAAACAGGCGACGTTCGGCCGGCAACAACCAATATCCAGCACGCGCACAAAGAATGCCGATACCAGCACCCATCAGTATGTCGTTGAACCAGTGGCGATTATTATACAAACGCATGATTGCCACTGCCGAAGAAACACCATAAGCGGCTAATCCACAGGCGGTTCCATACTCAATTCGAGTCAACTCGGCACCAGTGAATGCCAAAGCGACATGTCCCGATGGAAATGAATGCTTACTTGAGCCGTCAGGACGATTCTCATTGACACAATACTTTAATCCATAAGATATTGCAAGCATCGAAGCATGGGCAGTCACAGAAGCAAGAAGGCGGTCACGAAAACAATGCTTGGCATGGATTCCGGGAATAAATCCCAACGAGAGATGAGCGGCCGATGGAACGAAGCGCAGATAGTCGTCAACATGCGTGTGAGATTTGTTGTCATCAAACCAATTGTGGATGTCGTTACTGAATGTCAAGTCATGGTTCAATGTTCCCAAAACACCAAGTGTGATGAGGGAACCCGGAACAATGAGTTGGCGAAAGTTGAATTGTTCGCTGGATGGTTGAACTGAACATATAGATACCGAATCCTCAACGACTTGAGCATAACTGGCAACAATGAAGAAGAAAGAAAATACAACGGCGATTAACTGACGCATTCTTTATAAATTTTTATCTACACTACAAAGATAGGCCAAATATCCTTTTCTCACAAGTTTAAATTTCTATTTATTTCAATCATAATTGATATTATGTAAAATAAAATACTTAAATATTTTCTACTCTGTTCTCTCGTCTCCCATCAATGTCTGTAAAATAAAACACTTGAATATTTCTACTCTGTTCTCTCGTAACACATCCATTTATGGAAAATACATTACGCGAATTTTTACTACTAATCTCGTCTCCCATCAAAATAAAAAACATTTTAACAGCAAGAAAAAACAGAGAAAAATCAGAATGTGAAATGCAATTGCAATCTAACGCCACTACGATCAATTCCTGA
>CACZNP010000156.1 GCA_902782545.1 uncultured Bacteroidales bacterium | reverse complement strand
GGCCAGCCGCGCCGACATTGCGTTGGGACTCATCTGCATGGTGCTTGAGACCATTGGCTCGGCAGCGGTGTTGTCGCAAATCAATGGTGGCTGCCGCGATTTTGTGCTCATTGGCAACATGACGCGGTTGCCTCAATGTCAATTGGTCTTCCCCGTCATCTCCGAACTCTACGGGGTGCGCTTTCACATCCCGGCTCATGCCGAGTACTGCACAGCCCTGGGGGCTGCATTGGATTATCTGGATCACTGAACCATTCACCGTCAATTCAATTATCGTGGCCGACAATTTTCTGGAAAAGCAACGGCAAGACTTCGAGGCACGCAAGTCGCGAAAAGAGGCAGAGCGAAAAAAACGCCTGCGCCAGTTTGCCGAACAATACCGCAAAAGAAAAGAGCAGCAAGAAAGCCCGAAAGACGTGTGAAACAAACTTATGGCATTTAACACTCAACACATCGCATAACACTTGGAAGTAACCGTTGTCATCGTCAACTACCGCGTGAAGTTTTTCCTGGAACAGACGCTGCGGTCGGTCATGGAAGCCCTGGAGGGCCTCCAGAGCGAAGTCATTGTCGTTGACAATCACTCGGGTGACGACAGCATAGCCTTTCAACGCCAACGATTCCCGGGCGTGACCTTCATTGAGAATTCTGAGAACGTGGGGTTTGCACGTGCCAACAACCAAGCCATTATGCAGGCCCAAGGCAAGTTCACACTCATTCTTAACCCCGACACCATCATCACTCGCGATTGCATCACACAAGGCTTGGCATGGATGAGAGACCACGAGCGATGCGGAGCAATCGGTGTGCGCATGGTCGATGGTAACGGGGTGTTCCTGCCCGAGAGCAAGCGGTCATTTCCCACGCCGTGGGTGTCGTTTTGCAAAATCTTCGGGTTGTCGGCATTGTTTCCCCGCTCGCGGTGGTTTGCCAAGTATCACCTTCGTTATCTCGATGACCGACAACCGCATGCCATCGACATTCTTGCCGGAGCCTACATGCTTTGCCGCACCGCATTGTTGCAGCAAGTGGGCGGATTCGATGAGGACTTCTTCATGTACGGCGAAGACATTGATTTATCGTTCCGCTTGGTGCAGGCCGGTTATGAAAACTGGTACCTGCCTGTGGAGATGATTCACTACAAGGGCGAAAGCACCAAGAAGGACTCTATGCGCTACGTGCGGGTGTTCTACGAGGCCATGCTCATTTTCTATCGCAAGCACTTCCCGCGCTTCAGCGTGTTGTTCTACCCCATCGTGAAATTGGGCGTGCTGGTGCGTGCCTCAATGGCTGTGTTGCGACGCCTCATCAAGCGGGTCGGCAAGCCCTGGCATGCCGGAGTCGCCGCTCCCAAGCGATGGGTCATCGTGAGCGACAACCCCTCGCAAGTGGCAACCCAAGCCGCTATCGACAACTATTCCACCGATATCCCCGGCGAGGGCGCTGCCAGTGTGCTGCTGGACGACGGCAGCCTATCCTACGGCGAAATCGTTGCCACCATCGCCTCGGCGAGCCGCAAGGGACTGGATTTCCACATCTGGTCGAGCCGTAACCAACTCATCATTTCACCAAAAATGCAACAATCATGAACACTTCTTCCCTTCTACATGACGGCGTGATAGGATTGAGGGCCTTGGAGCCCACCGACCTTGATGTGCTATACCAGTGGGAAAACGACACTACGCTGTGGACTGTCACCGACACGGTGGCACCCTACTCGCGGCAAGTGTTGTGGCAGTATCTGGAAAACTACACTGCCGACATCTACAAGAGTCACGAACTGCGGCTCATGGCAGTGATGGAAGACACGGGCGAGCCAGTGGGCATCGTGGACCTGATGAATTATTCTTCCTTGAACAACCGCGCCGAAATGGGACTGCTCATCGCATCGGCCCACCGCGGCAAGGGATATGGCGAAAGGGCGTTGGCGCTGTTGCTCGACTATGCCCGCAATCACATCGGGCTGCGACAACTCTATGCCTATGTGGCTGCCGACAATGCCACCTGCCTGCACTTGTTGCACGAAGGAGGGTTCAGCACGGTGGGCACCCTTCGCCAGTGGCGGCGACGGGGAGTCCACTACCATGATGTGGTGATGCTGCAACGCCTGCTCACCGACAGATAATCCAATAACGAATCATTCACTGAAACTATTGCCATCATCCCATGAAACGAACAAGAAGATTCTGTACACTCCTGTTGACCATAGCGGCAATGCTCACCGCCATGGCCCAAGAGGCAGGTAACTACAAACCCGACAAGCGCAATGTGCAACTCGACAGCACCAACCTGCCCATCGTCTTTATCGAGGTGAATGGCACCATGATTCAGAAAGACGACTATATCACCGCACGCATGAAGGTGGTGAACAATGGCGAGGGAAAAATGAACTACCGCGACACAGTGGCACACCCCGGACAGCAAATCGACTATGACGGCTACATTGCCCTCAAATACCGCGGGAGTTCTTCGTTCTACAACGCCGACAAGAAACCCTACACCATCCGCCCCATCGACAAGCCCTTGGAGGAAAACGGCAAAAAACAGAAAGTGGCGTTCATGGGAATGCCCAAAGACAACAACTGGGCACTGCTGTCGGCCTATGCCGACAAAACGCTCATGCGCGACCTGCTGTCGTTCATTCTGGCAAGGCCCTACATGGAGTATGTGCCACAGGGACGCTACTGCGAGATGCTGCTCGACGGCATGTACTATGGCGTGTTTATCATGTGCGAGAAAGTCACCAAAGGCAAGTACAGGCTCAACCTCGAAGAGCCAGGCGACGAGGGCGATGAACTCACCGGTGATTATCTGGTCGAAGTTGACCGTAGCGACGAACCCGGCTTCAGAAGCGATTTCAGCCCGTATAACAATTCCGGCCGCCCATACAAGGGCTATTATACGCCTTACATCAAATTTGCGGAGCCCGACGGCGATGAAATCACCACCAATCAAATGGCCTACATCCAGCAGGCCTTCCACGACATGGAGGCTTCGTTCCTCACGGGCAACTATGCCGAATTTGTGGATGTCACATCGATGATTGACTACCAAATTGCCACCGAACTGGCGCACAACGTCGACGGATACCGGTTGAGCACAAATCTCTACAAGCGACGCGACAGCAAGGACAAACGCTTCAAGACGAGTCTGTGGGACTTGAACCTGGGATGGGGAAACGCCGACTATTACTACGGCAGCAACACCAACACCTGGATTTACCAACTCAACCCCACACTCTACAGTCGGGGCGACGAGCAGATGGTGCCTTTCTGGTGGTATGTCATGAATCATGACAAAACCTATATCAAAGCCCTTGAGCGTAGATGGACCCTGTGCCGCTATGGCGGATACAGCAACGAGCGGATCAATGCCGTTATCGACTCGCTGGCACTGACACTCACTTGCAACGATGCTGTGACCCGCAACTACAAAGCATGGCCACGACTCAGCACCTACGTGTGGCCCAACTCCTATGTGGGCGGAACCTATGCCAACGAAGTGGCTCACCTCAAGCAATGGGCCTCACAACGGCTGCAAGCCATGGATCGGACTCTCTACAAACCCGTCAAGGGCGATGTCAATGGGGATGGCGAGGTGAGCGTGGCCGATATCACCATGCTTGTTTCATTGGTACTCGCACAGAAGAGCAATCCGCGAAGCGATGTGAACGAGGACACCGAAACCAGTATCGCCGACATCTCGGCCCTTGTGGGTATCCTCACCAATGACAGTAGCACGGCAACGGTCAATTGAACTGCGGATC
>CACZNP010000155.1 GCA_902782545.1 uncultured Bacteroidales bacterium | reverse complement strand
TACGTGAGATGCTCAATTTCATTATCGATGGGCATCACCCCAATCTGAGTGTGGACCCCAATGGACTGGTTCGCACCGATGGCACACTGAAACCCATGTCGTGGATGGACGCAACTAGGCCGAATGGCACTCCTCTCATTCCGCGCACAGGCTATTTGGTGGAAATCAACGGATTGTGGTACAATGCCCTGCGCATGGCAGCAGAAATCTTCGATGGTGTTGAAGATGCTCAAGCCGACGTGGAACGATGGAACGAGATTGCCGACAAGGCCAAAGTGGCTTTTGTTGAGACTTTCTTGAACGACTTCGGTTACCTCTATGACTACGTGAACGGCAGTTACACCGACTTGAGTGTGCGACCCAACATGATCATTGCCGCAGGACTCGACTATTCACCACTCGACCGCCGTCAGCGAAAGAGTGTGCTCGATGTTGTCACCCGTGAATTGCTCACGCCCAAGGGAATACGTACCCTCAGCCCAAACAGTTATGGCTACAATCCATGGTATCTGGGAGGCCCTGAGGAGCGGCAAAAAGCCTACTTCTCGGGCTCAGCGCGGCCTTGGCTCATGGGATTCTACTGCAATACCTATATTAAGGTTTTCGGACTCAACGGTTTGCCATTCATCGAGAGAATGATGATTGGTTTCGAGGACGAGATGAAAGAAGGGTGCATCGGGACACTGAGCGAACTGTACGACGGCAACCCACCCTTCATCGGACGCGGAGCCGTGAGTTACGCCCCCAACGTGGCCGGCGTAGTGCGCATTCTGCGTATCTTTAAAAACCTGAAAATCATTGAAATGTAAAACCCTATAAGCCCAATAAAAAATACAACTATGAAAGCATTAATGTTTGGTTGGGAGTTTCCTCCACACATCCTGGGCGGATTGGGTACCGCAAGTTTCGGACTGACCAAAGGCATGGCCGAGAATGGCGACATGGACATCACGTTTGTCATACCCAAGCCCTGGGGCGACGAGTCGAAAGACTTCGCGCGCATCATCGGTGCCAACAGCACCCCCATTGCCTGGCGCGATGTGAACTGGGATTATGTGCAGGGCCGAATTGGCAATGTCATGGACCCACAACTCTACTACAACCTGCGTGACCACATCTACGGCGACTTCAATTACATGAACACCAACGACCTGGGATGTATCGAGTTCTCGGGCCGATATCCCGACAACCTTATCGAGGAAATCAACAACTACTCGATTGTGGCTGGCGTGATCGCGCGCACTGTCGACTTCGACATCATCCACTCGCATGACTGGCTCACCTACCCTGCTGGCATCCATGCCAAACAGGTTACCGGCAAGCCGCTGGTGATTCATGTTCATGCCACCGACTTTGACCGCTCGCGTGGCAACGTCAACCCCACCGTGTTCAGCATCGAGAAAGATGGCATGAACCATGCCGACCACATCATCACCGTGAGCAACCTCACTCGCCGAACCGTGGTCGAAAAATACGGCATCGATCCTGGCAAAGTGACAACAGTGCACAATGCCGTGGAACCCCTGAGTCCGGAACTGCTCAATGTCACGGTGCCACCCAAGCACGACAAAGTGGTGACCTTCTTGGGACGCATCACCATGCAAAAAGGCCCCGAATACTTTGTCGAGGCTGCCGCACAAGTGTTGCGCAAGGTGAAAAACGTACAGTTTGTCATGGCTGGCGGAGGCGACATGATGGAGAAGATGATCCGATTGGCAGCACGGCGCAAAATTGCCGACCGCTTCCACTTCGCCGGTTTCTTGCGAGGCAAGGAAGTCTACGAATTGCTCAAGGCCAGCGATGTCTACATCATGCCCAGCGTGAGCGAGCCGTTCGGCATCTCACCGCTGGAAGCCATGCAGATGGGTGTGCCTTCCATCATCAGCAAGCAGAGCGGTTGCGCCGAGATTCTCGAGAATGTCATCAAAGTGGACTACTGGGACACCAACGCCATTGCCGATGCCATCTATTCCATCATCAACTATCCTGCCATGTACCAGCAGTTGCGCGAGCAAGGCCTCGCCGAAGTTGACCAAATCCGCTGGAAAAAGGCAGGAGCCAAGGTCATCGACATCTACCGCTCACTTATCAACAAATAATCAGGATTAATCATCAAAAACATCAATAAAATGAAAGCCATTTGTTTTTATTTTCAGATACACCAGCCTTTCCGCCTGAAAACCTATCGATTCTTCGACATCGGTAACGACCATTACTATTACGATGACTTTGCCAACGATGACATCATCACGCGCATTGCCCATCGCAGTTATCTGCCCGCCAACGAGATGCTCAAGGAAATGATTGCACAGTATGGCAAGAAGTTCAAGGTGGGATTCTCCATCAGCGGCACTGCGCTGGAGCAATTGGAGCAGTATGTGCCTGAGTTCATCGACTCGATGAAGGAACTTGCCGCCACCGGTTGTGTGGAGTTCCTCAGCGAGACCTACGCTCATTCTTTGGCGTCGCTGCAAGATGTGGAGGAGTTTGTGGCTCAGGTCAAGGCTCACGACGAGAAGATTTTCCAACTCTTCGGGCAGCGGCCCAAGGTGTTCCGCAACACCGAGTTGATCTACAACGACGACATCTCGGCCATGATTCACAGCATGGGATTCAAGGGAGCCATCACCGACGGCGCCAAGCACATCCTGGGATGGAAGTCGCCCAACTACGTCTACACCAGCGCCGCTGCACCCAAACTCAAACTGCTTCTCAAGAATTCCAAACTGAGCGACGACATCACCTTCCGCTTCAGCAACAGCGAGTGGGTGAACTATCCGCTCACCGCCGACACCTATATCGACTGGATTGCATCCTTGCCACAGGAGGAACAAATCGTGAACCTGTTCATGAACTACGACACCTTCGGCGAGTTGCAACCCCGCGAAAGTGGCATCTTTGAGTTCATGAAGGCTTTGCCGCGATTTGCTGCCGAACACGACATCCAGTTCCTCACCCCCAGCGAGGTGATTTCCAAACTCAAACCCGTGGGCGAACTGAGCGTACTCCACCCCATTTCATGGACCGATGAGGCGCGCGACACAAGCGCATGGCTGGGCAACACTCTGCAAAACGAAGCGGTGGAAAAACTCTACTCCATCGGCGAGCGAGTCCGTCTGTGCCAAGACAAGCGCATCAAGCAAGACTGGAACTACCTCCAGGCAAGCGACCACTTCTTCTACATGTGCACCAAGCACAGCAGCGACGGTTCGGTACACTCGCACTACAGCCCATACGATTCGCCTTATGCCGCTTTCACCAACTACATGAACGTGCTGTCCGACTTCATGACACGCGTCGAAGCCCAGTATCCCAGCGAAATCGACAACGAGGAACTCAATGCCCTGTTGCTCACCATCCGCAACCAGGAGAACGAGATTGAGGAACTGAACCGCGAGGTGGAAATGATGCGCAACAACATCGTGAAAGACACCACCGGCGATTTCGCTCCCGAAGAAACACCTGTTGCACCCGAGCCCAAGCAGGAACCCGTCAAAAAGGCGCCGGCCAAGAAACCCGCAGCCAAAAAGGCTCCGGCCAAGAAACCCGCCGACAAGAAACCAGCAGCCAAAAAGGCTCCGGCTGACAAACCGGCCGCGAAGAAACCCGCAGCCAAAAAGGCGGCTAAAAAGAAATAATCCTGTCCACGGCCGTCAAAACGACGACCCTATGTTCATCGCCACACCATCCACGTGACGAGAAAACATGACCAACAATAAAGGCTGGAACCCCACAAAGGGCCCCAGCCTTTATCATTCAAACTGCTTGAAACAACCGTCAGATGGTTAGAAATTCACGTTAATGCATCCCATGAAGGTGGCTCGTGGCATGGGGTAGCCGAGGTTGATTTCGTATTTCTGTGCCAGCAGATTGTCACCGCGCAGCCAGAGTTGGAACACGCTCGACAGAGCATAGTTGACCGAGGCTGTGAGCAGGCAAAAGTTTTCCTTTAGCTCGGTGTCGCCCGTAGCGGTGTAAAGTCCGCCAATGTACTGCACCCCCACCCCGATGTTCCATTTGTTGTTCATGTAGTTGGCCCCAAGAAATCCCTTATAGGTGGGAGCGGCGACGACTGGATGCTCCATGTGCAGCAATGAGTGGTTGGTGTTGAGGCTCCATCGGTTGCCGATGCGGTACTGTGCCTCAAGTTCCACACCATAGTTCTCTATCTTGCCTGTGTTCACATTCTTTCGGTTGATGGTCTGAATCATGTTGTCGCCCTTGATGTAAAACAGGTTGGCACCATAGTTGAAAGCCCCCAAGCGATGCCGCCACGAAATTTCGTAGTTCCAGATGCGCTCCGGCTTCAGTTCCTCGTTCGAAGGGGGATAGAGATACATTTCGCGCATGGTGGGATTGCGGAAACCCTTGCTCGCCATGGCCTTTATCTCGCCGGTGGCCATGGGGCGCACAACGACACCTGCCTGTGGCACCCACTCCGTGCCCACAACCGAGTGGTGGTCGAGGCGCAGACCCGCATCTACCGTCAGCCAGGCGGTGATGTCCTGGCGGAAGTCGACGTAGCCCGCAATCTCATCACGGGAACTCTTGCCACTCTGTTTGTTGGGTGTGTTGAGAACCTCTCCGGTTTCTTTCGATGTGTAGTAGGCGTGGCCATAGATGTGCTGATAGTCAAGCCCTACCGTCAGACGATTGCCCTCAAACAGCCGAGCACTCTGATAGCACGAGACGCCCGTCAGTGCATCTTTCGAGCGGAAGTAACGTTGGGTGGGCTGGTCGGGGTTGGCCGTGCCGTCATCAATCTTGTGCCGTCCAAAATTGCTGTACACGCTCAATGCTCCGCTGGTACGGTCAAAATGGTTCTCCAAAGCCGCCGAGACCACGCCACGCGTTATCCATTGGTCGGCATCATAGAGCGGGCTGGTCACTGGTCCGGGATAACTGCTGTTGAAGTGTGTGAGGTCGGCATCGACATAGGCATTCCAATGGGGTGTGAAGTCGTAGTTCAGTTTCGCATAACCGCCATATTGCTCGAAACCCATGCGTGGGCGATGATTGTCGGTACGTCCATACTGTGCCGAAACGGTTGACGAGAACTTGCCGCTACGCACTTGGTTGGAGGCTTCCAACTGGACGGTGCCGTAACTGCCTGCACCGAGGTTGATGCTTGTTTTCACGCCGTCTTCATGCATCGAACGTGTCACTATGTTCAGCACACCACCCATCGCATTGCTTCCATAGAGTACCGAGGCAGGCCCGCGCAACACCTCTACACGGTCGGCCATCAGTGTTTGATAACTGTCGCTGATGGGATGACCGTAGATACCGTTGTACTGCGGATGGCCGTCAATCAAAACAAGCAACTGGCCTGCGCCTCCCGTTGTGCCGCGAAAGTTGATGTTGCCAGCGGCTCCTGTCGAGACACCATAGCCCATCATGGAACGGCTGGTAACCATCAATCCTGGCACCTGCTGCATGGCCGTGGGCAACACC
>CACZNP010000154.1 GCA_902782545.1 uncultured Bacteroidales bacterium | reverse complement strand
CGACGACACCTTCTATCCGACCGACCAGTCGGTCACCTATGTGGTCGACGCCAAGCAAGAATTTGTGAAGCCCGACACCAACCTGGAAGGTGTGCCGGTTCGCTACAAGCGCACTTTCCAGGCCGACACATGGACACCGCTCACTCTGCCGTTCGACCTCGATGACTTCGACGGCAAGGTGATGGAATTCAGCGGACTGGAGCAGGGCGAACCCGTAACCGGTGCCTTGAGCGGATGGGAGTATGCCGCAGGCAATATGCTGTTTACCCATGCATCGACCATCGAAGCCGGCAAGCCCTATCTGGTGAAGCCCAATAACGACATCACAGTGATGACCTTTGGGTCG
The DNA here is from genome assembly GCA_902782545.1 of uncultured Bacteroidales bacterium. GTDB lineage: Bacteria > Bacteroidota > Bacteroidia > Bacteroidales > Muribaculaceae > Sodaliphilus. The sequence continues at coordinate 7,310 of CACZNP010000154.1, read as the reverse complement.
ACCACACTCTCGTCGAAAGAGCCTGTGCGTGTTGTGCACACCATTGCCGGTACAGCCTCCAACGCTCCCCGGCGTGTTTCGTCGGTCGGCGACAACGATGAGTATTCGTTTGTGGGAGTTTACACCCCCACCACCCTGAGCACCGACCACACGCAACGCTTCATGGACAAAGCCGGCGGTGTGGCTTGGGTCGAGGGCGAGTCGGTAACCATCGACGGCACGACCGCCTACTTTGAGGCGCCAGCCAACCAAGGAATACACCTCAAGTTTGCCGATGACCAAACAGAGAGCATCATCACCGTGATCGATGACTTGACACGCGATCAAGCAGTGAGCCGGCCCGAGGGTATCTATAACCTGCTGGGCGTGAAGATGCGGCAATCGTGGGCCGATTTGCCCCGAGGCATCTATATTGTGAACGGAAAGAAGGTTGTTAAATGATGAAAGGAGGACGAGCAATGAAAAAGTTAGCATTACTGAGCCTCCTCGTTATGGTGGCAACCGTGAACGCCATGGCCGACGACCCCGTGTCGATGACCATCACCCTGAGAAATGGTGTTGTCAAAGCCTATTCGGCCGATGAAATGGACAGCGTGCGCTATGTGGGCGGAGCCTTAGGCACGTCCAGTGGCGTGGGTCTGAAAATCTACCTCAAAGACAGCGACCAGAGCGAGGATTACCTGTACTCGCAGATTGATAGCATCGACACCCATGTGGAGGTGAACACCCCCACCATCACACCCGAAGGCGGCAACATCAGCAGTGTCACCCAAGTGACCATCAGCAGCAACGCCGGCACTACAATTTACTACACCCTCGATGGTTCCGATCCTGCCGAGTCGACTACCCGCCTGAGCGGTCCCACGCCAGTGCAGATATCGGTGACCTCCTCGCTCACCGTGCGAGCGGTGGCGGCCATCGGCTACACGTATAGCGCCGAGGCTTCGGCCACCTTCACCATGAGTGCCATCTTCGACAATAACGTGAACCGCAACAGCGCCATCAACGGGTGGCGCACGATGTGCAACGAGTCGTGGAGGCTGGAGTTTCCGCACATGACCGAGGGCGGCAACAACACCTGGACGGTGAAGAGCACCAGCGACTATGGCATCACCCTCTCCTTGGAGTGGGACAACAGCAAGATTGCCAACCGCTGGACCTGCTATGAAATGTACAACAACAACTGGGATGGACATACTGACCGTACCGATGATTTCAAGGAAGATCCCGAACTGCCTGCTGCTACGCGTTCCACTTTGGATGACTATAAGAATAGTGGTTATTCCCGTGGGCACTTATGCCCCAGTGCCGATCGCACAATGTCGGAGGACCAAAACAAGCAGACGTTCTTCTTGAGCAACATGCAACCGCAGTGGCAGTATCACAACGGTGGTCAGTGGGGTACCCTTGAAGATAAGGTGCGCGACTGGGCTGACCAGTGCGACACGCTCTATGTGGTCAAAGCCGCCACTATCAGCGAATATGTGACCATAAACGGCACACAGCAGAGTGGCTTGAAAACCAACGAGCATTGCATTGGAAAAAGTGGACGCGAACTGATTGTTCCGGCTTATTTCTATATGGCCTTGATGAAGTATGATAAGGCCTCCAACACCTACAGTGCCGTGGGTATTTGGACTTACCACTGCAAAGATAAAGATGAGAAACAACCCGAGCAGTACATAACCATCGATGAACTGGAGCAGCGCACGGGCATTGACTTCTTCTGCAACTTGCCCGATGACATTGAGGCCACCACGGAATCGACTTATACAGCCAACGATTGGAAATAGCAACATGGAGTTCCGCACCACCATAAAAACTGCCGAGAACCGCGGGTTGCTGCATCACAGCGACGCGGTGATGCTGCTGGGCTCTTGTTTCAGCGACAACATCGGGGCGAAGATGCAAGGTGCCATGATGCGGGTGGATGTGAACCCCTTTGGAACCATCTACAACCCCATGAGCATCGCTGCCAGCGTGAGCCGCCTCATCGCCGCCGAGCCGGTGGCCGGGATGGATTTGTTTGAGCAGAATGGTGTGTGGAACAGTTACGCTTTTCATTCGCGCTATTCGCTGGCATCGAAAGAGGCCACCCTGGAGCGGATGAACCGCCGCATCGCCGAGGCTCATGAGCACTTGCGTCACTGCCAGGTCCTGACAGTGACGCTGGGCACGGCCATGGTCTATCGTCTGCTTTCCACAGGCGAGGTGGTGAGCAACTGCCACAAGGTGCCTCAGTACCAGTTCTCGCGGGAGATGGCCACGGTGCACGAGGTGACAGCCACCCTCACCGACATGATGGAGCGCCTTGAGGCGTTCAATCCATCGCTGTATGTGATTTTCACGGTGAGCCCCATCCGCCACATTGCCGACGGCTTGGAGGTGAACTCGCTGAGCAAGGCGGTCTTGCGCGTGGCGGTGGCCGAGGTGTTGAAACAAGTGAACACCGATCCGCGTCACCGCCGGGCCGACTATTTCCCGGCCTATGAGATCATGATGGATGATTTGCGCGATTACCGCTTCTATGCCCCCGACATGATTCACCCCAGTGAGGTGACTGTGGAGTACATCTGGCAGCAATTCCAGGCTGCCTACCTCGATGACCGCAGCGCACAGGCCGTGGCGAGGTGCGAGCGCGTGAACAAGCGCTTGCAGCATCGCCCCATGACCGCCAGTGCCGACCAACTGGAACGCTTCAACGCCGACACCCAGCATGTGCTTCGCAATCTGGTGAAGGAATATCCCTATCTGGAAGAAGTTCTCAATGACAAGTATTAACCCCTAAAGTGTATAACCTCTACTTATGAAATATACCATACAGGAAATAGCGGAAGTGTTGCGGTGTGATGGCCGCATCCTCGACGGCGAGGCCACGGTGAGTGAATTGCTCACCGACTCGCGGTCATTGTCCATGCCGCACGACACCTTGTTCTTTGCCTTGCACACACCCAATGACGATGGGCACAACTATATAGCCGGGCTCTACGACCGAGGTGTTCGCAATTTTGTGGTGGAACGTGAATACATGTCGTCGTTGTCGCTGCTCAGTGCCAACTTCCTGGTGGTGGACAACACCCTGGATGCCTTGCAGTCGCTGGCCACCTTCCACCGCCGTCGTTTCCGCGACATTCCTGTGATTGGTATCACTGGCAGCCGTGGCAAGACCACGGTCAAAGAATGGCTCTATCAGTTGCTCAAGGACGATTTCCACATCGTTCGCTCACCGCGCAGTTACAACTCGCAGATTGGGGTTCCACTGTCGCTGTGGGACATTGATGTGAACACCACCCTGGCCATCATTGAGGCTGGCATCTCGACCAAGGGCGAGATGGCCAATCTGCAGGCTATGATACGTCCCACCATAGGCATCATCACCAATTTGGGCGCCGAGCACAACGAGGGTTTCTCCTCGATGGCCGAGAAAGCCGCCGAGAAAGTCAAGATTGTCACCAGTTGCGAGTGCGTGGTCTATTCGGCCGACGACACGCTGGTGCGGGCCACCATCAAGCCCTTGCTGGCTGCCGATGTGGTGCAGGAAATGGCATGGTCGCTGTTGGGCAAGGAGGATATCCAGTTGGCGGTGACATCGGTGGAGCGTGGCAGTCAGCGTTCGGTCATCACCTATCGCTACCAGGGCGCGGAGCATCAGTTTGCCATTCCGTTCAATGGCGACCGAGAACTGGAAAATGTGGTCACGTGCCTGGCGGTGATGCTGTATCTGGGAGTGGACCATGAGGTGATTGCTGAGCGCATGGCCCGCCTCACCGCGGTGGGAACACGCTTGGATGTGATTGAGGGTGTGAACAACTGCACCATCATCGCCGACGGCTACACCAGCGACTACAACTCGCTCACACCAGCCATCGACTTCATGACCCGTCGCAGCGGCAATGGCCGCACAACGGTTGTGTTGAGCGACTTGGTGGGAGAAGCCCCCGTGCGCGACGAGTTGTACGTGAGAGTGAGCGAATGGCTCAAAAACAAGAATGTGGACCGCTTGTTGGGCGTGGGGCCCGACATGATTCGCTACGGACATTATTTCGACGACCTGCCCTACACCCGTTTCTTTGCCACCACCCAACAATTCCTCGACGAGATGGTGCAAGGCGACTTTGAGGACGAGACCGTGCTGGTGAAAGGCGCGCCCGAGTTCGGATTTGGTCAAATCGTGGACTTTCTCGAGGTGAGCCAGCACGAGACGGTGGAAGAAATCGATCTGAACGCGCTTGCGCACAATTTCAAGTTTTTCAAGTCTTTCCTCAAGCCCAGCACCAAAACCACGGCCATGGTCAAGGCGGCAGGCTACGGGACCGGCAGTTACGAAGTGGCCAAGACCCTTCAGGACCGTGGCGCCGACTATCTGGCAGTGGCCGTACAGGACGAGGGGGTGCAGTTGCGCAAAGCAGGCATTGTCATGCCCATCATCGTGCTCAATCCCAGCGTGACGAACTACAAGTCGTTGTTCATTCACCATCTGGAGCCCGAGGTCTACAGCATGGGAGAGTTGCAGCAGTTGGTGCGGGAGGGAACCATCCACGGGGTGCATGATTTCCCGGTGCACATCAAGATTGACAGCGGCATGCATCGCTTGGGATTCACCTGGGAGCAGTTGCCGGCGCTCATCAAGGCACTGCAGGCTCAGGATGTGGTGCGCCCAGCATCGGTGTTCTCGCACCTGTGCGTGGCCGATGAACCCTCTCAGGACGAATACACACAGTGGCAATTCGACTATTTTGAGCGTTGCAGCAATGAGTTGCAACGTCACTTTGACCATCACTTGATGCGTCACATCCTCAACACCAGTGGCATAGTCCGTTTTCCCGACCGGCAGTACGACATGGTGCGCATCGGGGTTGGATTGTACGGCATCACCACCGTTGCCGGCGAGGAACCCATCAAGCCCGTGGCCACGTTGCGTGCGGTGATCATCAGCATCAAGGAATGGCCTGCCGGCACGACAATCGGCTATAGCCGGCGTGGCGTGTTGCAGCGTCCATCGCGCATCGCCACCGTGGGCATTGGCTATGCCGATGGGTTTGACCGCCACTATGGCAACGGCGCGGTGAGCATGTGGGTCAATGGAACACTGTGCCCCACGGTGGGCAATGTGTGCATGGATGCCACCATGATCGACGTGACCGATGCTGAATGCGAAGTGGGCGACCGCGTGGAAATTTTTGGCACGCACATCCCCATCGAAGAGATGGCTCGCGTGCGTGGCACAATTGCCTACGAGGTGCTCACCAGTGTGTCGCCCCGTGTGAAACGTGTTTATTACCGAGAATAAGAACAAAAGATGATCAAACGATTACTTGGCATAGCAGGACTGGTGATGGCGCTCACCTCCGCCGCTCAAACCTTTCGGAGCGGAGGGCTGAACTATTGCGTGACCGCAGTGGACGAAGTGGCTGTCATTGCCCTGACCGACGATGCCGGCGCCAGTTTGTACCATGATGTGGTGATAGTGCCCGAGACGGTCTATTACGAGGATGCCAACTATCATGTCACGGCCATTGCCGACAGCGCTTTTTTCCAATCGGCGGTGACCGAGGTGCAGGTGGGCAACCAAGTGACCCGCATCGGGGTTGACGCCTTTGCCCAAGCCGACCAACTGCAAAGCATCACACTGCCCATCGGGCTGGAGCGGGTGAGCAGTGGCATGTTGCGTGGAACAGCCATTGGCAGCATTGCGCTCCCCGACGGTGTGACCCAGGTGGGTGAGGGGGCGTTTGCCGACTGCCAGCAGTTGCGCACGTTGATGCTGCCGCATTCGCTGCAACGCATGGAAGCCGGAGCCTTGGATGGGTGCACCAACCTGTACGAACTTTATTGCGCCGCTCCTGTGCCCCCTCAAGTGGGAGAGCAAGACGTGCGCGGCGTGGAACTGGTTGTCCCCGATGACAACAGCGCCGATGCCTATCAGGCCGACAGCGTGTGGGGCAACTTTGGCAATTTCTCGTTGTGGGTGGCCGATGACCTGGATGTGACCGCCCGCATCACCGATGAACCGCTGGATGACCATTGGCAGCGTGTGGCGCTGGGTGGCGGCTTGGGCTATCGCATCTACGATGAGATGGGCTACCTGCTGGCACTCACTGCCGCCGACCATTTTTACCTGCAACAAAGTGAGCGCCCATCGGAAATCACCATTGTGCCAACCAACCTGCTGGCCCAGTCGGTTCCTGTGGCTCACCGTCCCGCACCGGCTCCCGCAATCGGCGATTTGGAGTTGGAGCGCACACATCCCATCATCACTGGCCACGACGGCACAATTCACGTGCACGGCGACAATTACGGCACGTGGACACAGGTCTACGATGTGTACGGCCAGTTGTGGTATCAACGTCCGTCGGTCGACGGGGTTATTGTATTGCCCATCAATCGTGCCTACATCATCATCGTGGGCGACTATGTGAAAAAAATATGGCTGTGACACCCACCACCGACGATGAGCGCTACATGCGCATGGCACTGGACGAGGCACACCGCGCGTTGGAGCGTGACGAGGTGCCCATTGGTGCAGTCATTGTGAGCGGTGGCCGTGTCGTGGGGCGAGGCCACAACCTGACCGAGACCCTCACCGATGTCACCGCCCATGCCGAGATGCAAGCCATCACGGCTGCCGCGGGTTCGCTGGGAGGCAAATACCTACCCGATTGCACCCTCTATGTGACCGTGGAGCCGTGCATCATGTGTGCCGGTGCGCTGGCGTGGAGCCAGATAGGGCGTGTGGTGTTTGGCGCAGCCGACCCCAAGCGGGGATATCACACCATCCACCAACATCCGTTCCACAAGAAGACGGTTATCAAAGGTGGAGTGCTGGCCGACGAATGCGGACAGTTGATGACCGATTTTTTTCGCAAGAAACGCTGAAAATGGCAAGAGATTTGCATAAACTCTATTAACAACCATAAAACACTGAAAACAATGGAACCTAACAATCCTCAACCCCCAGTCTTCAATCCTGGGCAACAACAACAGCCGCCTCAGGTGCCCCAGTGGCAGCAACCCATGCCGCAATATCCCTATCCGTACCAAGCACCCATTCGTGAATTGCCGCAAATGTCGTTCATTGATGCCATCAAGACGTGCTTTGCCAAGTACGCCGACTTCTCTGGCCGTGCCCGCCGCAGCGAGTTCTGGTGGTGGATACTTTTCATGAGTCTGTGCTCCATGGTGATGTCTTCTTTGTGTGTGACTTTTGGAATGAAGGCCTTGCTGATTGGCAGTACCTTGCTGAGTGTGGCATTGCTGTGTCCTTTGCTGGCAGTTCAGACCCGTCGCCTGCACGATACAGGCCGCAGCGG
>CACZNP010000153.1 GCA_902782545.1 uncultured Bacteroidales bacterium | reverse complement strand
GGAGTGACGTGGAAATAGCACTTGTGCGAGAACATGAAAGCCACAGTTCCTGAGTTGCCCAGTGCACCGCCTTTTTTGTTGAAGTAATTGCGCAGGTTGGCAACGGTGCGTGTGGTGTTGTCGGTGGCTGTCTCCACCAGCACAGCGATTCCGTGCGGTGCAAATCCCTCGTAGATCACCTCCTTGTAGTCGCTGGCGTCTTTTTCGCTGGCCTTCTTGATGGCGCGCTCCACGGTGTCCTTGGGCATGTTGGCCGCTTTGGCATTGGCCATCAAGGCACGCAGACGTGAGTTGGACGTGGGGTCGGGACCACCCGACTTCACGGCCATGGTGATTTCTTTTCCGATTTTAGTAAAAGTGCGGGACATGCTGCCCCAGCGTTTCAGTTTTCTTGCTTTGCGGTATTCAAATGCTCTTCCCATAGTTATATAGAGTTCTAATTGTTAAATTCTTGGTTTTATCGCAGTTTTGCGCCCAATTGGCTTTCCAGATTCTTGATGATTTTTCCCATGATGGCATCAATTTGCTTGTCTTGCAAGGTCTTGGCATCATCTTGCAGAATCATGCTGATGGCATAGGATTTCTTGCCTGCTTCGAGTTTCTTGCTCTCGTACACGTCGAACAGATTCACGGCTTTGAGCAGGCGACGCTCGCTCTGCTCCACCACTCGGCGAATGTCGGCGTAGGTGACTTGCTGGTCGACCAGCAGAGCCAAGTCGCGGCGCACGGGCAGTGTCTTGGGAAGGTCGCGGTACTTGATGTCGTGGCGTGCTGCCAAGCGGCAGGCCAAGTTCCAATTCACATGGGCAAAATACACGGGTTGATCCACATCCATGCGTTTGAGTAAGTCCTCGGTGACCACACCCAGTTGTGCCACGACCTTGCCGCCATGGTTGCGGTAGGTGAGTGCCGGGCTGATGGTTTCATCGTCGGTTTGCTCCACCACGAGGTCGTTGAGCGCCACACCCATGTTGATGAACACGTTTTCAAGAGTGGCTTTCAGGTCATAGATGGTGGTTGCGCGGGCTTTGTCGGCCCAAGACTCCTCATGGTTATTGCCTGTGAGCCACAATCCCAGTTCGGTGTGCTCCTCGTAGGGGGCAAGTGCTTTTTCTTCCTGACTCACACTGCTGTCGTAGCGGTAAATGTTTCCAAACTCGTACAGTTGCAGGTTGGGGTTCTTGTGATTGATGTTGCGGGCAATGCTTTCCAAGCCACCGAACAGCAGGGTGGGGCGCATCACGTTCAAGTCGCTGCTCAGCGGGTTCATGATGTGCACGCAGTGAGCCTCGGGATAGGTGGGCAGTTCGGCAAAGTAGCCGGCAGCGGTGAGCGAGTTGTTCATCATCTCGCGATAACCCACCGCGGTGAGTTGGTTGCTGATCGTTTCCTGCATATCGTCGCGGAAATCGACCTCGCCTTTGTTCGACAGGGTGCTGCGCACCGAGTCGCTGAACTCCACGTTGTTGTAGCCGTACACACGCAGAATGTCCTCCACCACATCGCACGGACGTTGCACATCGACGCGGTAGGTGGGAACAATCAGCGACAAGTGCTCCTCGTCCTCGGCAACGATTTCCATTTCCAAACTCTTGACGATGTTCTTGATGGTTTCGTGGTCGATGTCCTTGCCGATGAGGCCGGTGGCATAGTCATAACGCAAGTCGACAGGAAATCCCGGGAAGTCGTGCGCTTTCACGTCCACGATATCGCCACAAATCTCTCCGCCGGCCACCTCCTTGATGAGCATGGCGGCCAACTTGAGGTTATAGACAGTCTCGTTGGGGTCGATGCCGCGCTCGAAGCGGAACGACGCATCGGTGTTCAGGCCAAAACGACGGGCTGTCTTGCGTATCCAGGTGGGATGGAAATAGGCGCTCTCCAGGAACACATCGGTGGTTTGCTCGGTCACACCCGAGTCAAGGCCGCCAAACACACCACCTATGCACATGGGTTCCTCGCCGTTGCAAATCATCAGGTCACGGTCGGTGAGAGTGCGCTCCACGCCGTCGAGGGTGACAAACTTGGTGCCTTGGGCCACGGTCTTGACCACCACTCGGTCGCCTTTCACCTTGGCCAGGTCAAAGCAGTGCATGGGTTGTCCCATACCCAACAGGATGTAGTTGGTGATGTCCACGATATTGTTGATGGGACGTTGCCCCACAGCCAGCAGCAAGTCTTTGAGCCATTTGGGACTCTCCTGCACTTTCACGCCACGCACAGTCAAGCCGCTGTAGCGTGGGCAGGCCTCGGCGTTTTCCACAGTAACCGGGATGCCACCATCGTTGCGGTCGACTTTGAAAGCGTCCACACTGGGTTTGTGGAGTTGTCCGGGCTTGCCGTTACGGCACATCCATGCCCACAAGTCGCGTGCCACGCCATAATGCGAGCCACCGTCAATGCGGTTGGGAGTGAGGTCCACCTCAATCATCCAGTCGTCCTCCACACCATAGTAGTCGGCGGCCGGCATGCCCACGGTCACGTCATTGGGCAGCACGATGATGCCGTCGTGGCTCACGCCAACGCCAATCTCATCCTCTGCGCAAATCATGCCCAGCGATTCCTCGCCGCGGATTTTACCTTTCTTGATGGTGAATTCCTGATCGCCGTCGTAGAGTTTTGTGCCCACGGTGGCCACGATGACTTTTTGTCCGGCAGCCACATTGGGGGCGCCACACACGATTTGTACTGGGTTACCGTCGCCCAGGTCCACCGTGGTGATGTGCAGGTGGTCGCTGTTAGGATGTTCCACACAGGTGAGCACATGGCCCACAACCAAGCCGCGCAGTCCGCCGCGAATAGTTTCCACACGTTCCAGCGCGCCCACTTCAAGGCCCAGCGAAGTAAGTGCCTCGCTCACCTCTTGCGGTGTGAGTTCGGTGTCGATGTAGCGCTTGAGCCATTTATACGAAATATTCATAAACTTTTTATGTCGCTTGTTGTTATTTCTCAGTTTTTAACCCACAAAGATACTGCAATAATTTGACAATTGGCTATTGCAGCCCGTTTTTTTCGATTTTTTCGCTTTCTGGGGCCTGTTTGTGGTGGCGTACCGCTCTACTGCTCACGTTTTTTTGTTGGGTGAAGGCTGAAGGAATCGCAAAAAAGTTGTAACTTTGGCAATATGAGAAAACTGATAATGTTAGTGATGTGTGTGGCGGGAGCACTCACTCTTGCCGCCGATGCCGATGTGGAGCAGGCTACGGCTCTTGCCGGGCGTCTGTCGCAACGCCTGGCTGCCCAGGTCGAGTTCAAGAAAATCGCCCCGGCCGACGGGCACGATGTGTTCACGCTGGAAAGTAGTGACGGCAGAATCATCGTTGGAGGCAACAATGCCAATTCGATGGCTGTGGGCTTGAATCGCTACTTGAACCGCTATTGCCACACAACGGTGTCGTGGTATGCCGACGTGCCGCTGTCGCTTCCCGATGTGTGGCCCTCGGTGCCTGTTGCCGAGCGTGTCACAGCCCGCGTGCCACAACGCTTTTTTCTCAACTATTGCACCTATGGCTACACGATGCCTTTCTGGCAATGGACCGATTGGGAGCGGCTCATCGACTGGATGGCCCTCAACGGGGTGAATCTGCCGCTGGCCATCACCGGGCAGGAGGCGGTGTGGTACAATGTGTGGACTCGCATGGGCATGACCGACGAGCAGGTGCGCGCCTATTTCACCGGGCCGGCCTACCTGCCTTGGCACCGCATGGCAAACATTGACCGATGGTGCGGACCGCTCCCCAAGGAGTGGCTCGATGGCCAGGTGGCACTCCAGCAACGTATCGTTGAGCGGGAGCGCGCGTTGAACATGCGCCCAGTTCTCCCGGCTTTTGCCGGGCATGTGCCGGGGGAGATGCGACTCCTGTTCCCCGATGCCGATATTCAGTCGCTCAGTGTGTGGGCTGGCTTTCCCGATTCCTGCCGCACCTTTTTCCTCAATAGCGAGGACCCGCTCTATAGTCGCATACAGCGTGATTTTCTCCAAGAGCAAACCCGCTTGTTCGGCACGGATCACATCTACGGCATTGACCCTTTCAACGAGGTGGATCCGCCCAGTTTTGAGCCAGATTACCTGCATCGTGTCACGCGACACATCTACGAGAGCCTCGCCGCTGTCGACCCTCAGGCCGAGTGGCTGCAGATGGCCTGGTTTCTCTACTATCAGAGCAAGGATTACACCCCTCGGCGCACGCGGGCCATGCTCACGGGGGTTCCGCAGGGGCGCATGACTATGCTCGACTATTACTGCGAGTACAAGGAAATGTGGCGCGAGCACGAAGGATTCTATGGCCTCCCGTTTGTTTGGTGCTACCTTGGCAATTTTGGTGGTAACAGCAATGTTCAGGGTAGTGTCAAGACGGCTGGCGAGCGCATTGAGCGCGCATTGGCCGAGTGTGGCGACAACCTGGTGGGCATCGGCTCCACGCTCGAGGGCCTTGATGTGCAGCAGTTCCCCTATGAGTTTGTGCTTGAAAAAGCCTGGAACCATGGCAAAACCCACAGGCAAGTGGTCGAAGAACTGGCCGACCGTCATGCAGGAGTCATTTCGCCCCAGGCGCGTCGGGCATGGAAGGTGCTGTACGACAGTGTGTTGTATGTCAACCCAACCAATTTTGCTTGTCCACTGCCGTGCTCCTATCCCGTGCGCAACAAGGAGTCGCGACGGATGATGTATCGCCCGGCCCAATTGCTTGCTGCGTGGGACTGCCTGCTGGCGCAAGATACCGTCTGCACCGATGCCATGACCGTCGACTTGGTGTGGGTGGGGCGACAGTTGCTGGGCGACTTGTTCTTGACCGAGAAACAGGCATTTGACCGCGCCTTCACGGCAAGTGATTCGGTGTCGATGCTGGCCCACGATGCTGTGATGACCGACCTGCTTGCCGATTTGGACCTACTCAATGCGGCGCTCCCTCACGCAACTCTCGACCATTGGCTGCAACAGGCCAGGGCGCTGGGTATCGACCCGCAAGTGAAGGATTACTACGAGATGAACGCGCGGCGCATCATCACCACTTGGGGAGGTAATCTAAACGACTATGCTTGCCGCAACTGGAACGGGTTGCTGGCCGACTACTATGCACACCGCTGGCGCATTTATTGCGACGAGGCGTTTCGTGCCGTGCGCACAGGTCACGACTTCGACGATGAGGCACGCCACGCCGCCACGGCAAGTTTTCAGGAGGCATGGGCGGTGAGCACTGTTCCCGTGCCCGCTGGGCTGTGCCCCGATGTGCTGTCGCTTTCACGCCATTTGCGCACCAAGTATGACCGCTTGCTGTCGCTTATGACCAATTGAGGACAACAATGAGTTCACTATCCCATAGGTGGCATAAACCGCAAAACTCAAATCATCTCGCCAATTTAATGCCAAAAACAAACAAAACAAAAGAGCCAACCGCTGATTTTCAAGCAGTTGGCCTTTTGTTTGGTTGTCCTACCCGGACTCGAACCAGGAAATGCGGCACCAAAAACCGTTGTGTTACCATTACACTATAGGACAATCCCTCGGTTGAGACTCTTCGTCCCAATTGCGGTGCAAAATTACTGCAGTTTCACCAATCTACCAAATTTTCTGCCACTTTTTTCAATTGAAAGTTCAAAATGTAAGTTCCAATAAGAAGTGCGAAAGGTTCTCCAAGCAGTGTGTGTGCCCCAAAAAAAGAAAAACGTGCCGATTATAATGAGGCAATTAAAAGCAGTGTGTGAGTGCGATCAATCAACCGTGAAACTCACAGTGTAATCCACGCGACGACCATGATCCTTTTGCCCTGCTCGATATCCGGTCTGAAGCGAGTGCCTCGGCCAACGGGGCACTCTGGCGCGCAATGGTTGGTTGGAATGGCACATTTTGGAGATGGGAATAAAAAAGTGAGAGGGGGATGGTTTCCACCTCTCACAATAACTCTCCGCTCTCGGTATTTTTTTACTTGACGATGAGCAGGTAATAGTTTTTCTTGCCGCGCTGGGCCAGAATGTACTTGCCGTTGAGAAGCATGTCGGTGCTGGCGGGCTGATTGGGGTCGGTGAGTTTCTCTTTATTGATGCTCACACCGCCACCCTGAGTGAGTTTGCGCATCTCGCCCTTGCTGGGGAACACTGCGGCATCGTCGGTGAGCAGTGCGATGAGGGGCTTTCCGCTTTCGATGGCCTCGCGGCTCACCTCAAAGGTGGGTACGCCCTCAAAGACCGACAGCAAGGTGTCCTCGTCAATCTTGTGGAGGATGTCTTTGGCCTTGTTGCTGAAGAGAATTTGCGATGCTTCCACGGCCATGTCGTAGTCTTGTTCGCTATGCACCATGATGGTGATCTCCTTGGCGAGGCGTTTTTGCAATGGGCGCAAGCCTGGGTCGCGCTCCTGTTCTTCCTCGAGGGCTTTGATTTCGTCTTGAGGCAGGTCGGTGAAAATTTTGATGTACTTGGCGGCATCGGCATCGCTCACATTGAGCCAGAACTGGTAGAACTTGTAAGGCGAGGTGCGCTTGGGGTCGAGCCACACATTGCCGGTCTCGGTCTTGCCAAACTTGCCTCCGTCGGCCTTGGTGATAAGAGGGCAGGTGATGGCAAAGGCCTCGCCTCCGTTCATACGGCGGATGAGTTCAGTGCCGGTGGTGATGTTGCCCCACTGGTCGCTGCCGCCCATCTGCAGTTTGCAGTTCTCATGTTCAAACAGGTAGAGGAAATCATAGCCCTGAAGCAATTGATAGGAAAACTCGGTGAACGACATGCCGTGGTCGGCATTGGCTGCAAGGCGTTTCTTGACGCTGTCCTTGGCCATCATGTAGTTGACGGTGATGTGCTTGCCCACGTCGCGGATGAAATTGAGGAACGAGAAGTCCTTCATCCAGTCGTAGTTGTTGACGAGCACAGCGTGGTTGGGAGCATCGCTGTCAAAGTCCAGGAAATGGGCCAGTTGCTTGCGAATGCACTCTTGGTTGTGCCGCAGGGTGTCCTCATCGATGAGTTTGCGCTCTTGGCTCTTCATCGACGGGTCGCCGATCATACCGGTGGCGCCACCCACCAGGGCGATGGGGCGGTGCCCGGCTCGCTGAAAGTGCTTGAGCATCATGATGCTCACCAGGTGTCCTATGTGCAACGAGTCGGCAGTTGGGTCAATGCCCACGTAGGCCGAGGTCATTTCTTTCTTGAGTTGTTCTTCGGTGCCGGGCATGATGTTGTTGATCATGCCACGCCAAGTGAGTTCTTCTACAAAATTCATGGGATGATATGTTTTTTACAATTTTCGGGCAAAGTTACGGAAAAAAACTGGATAAACCGCCATGACCGCCGCGATTCTAATCGAGCAAGATTTGGTCGAGCCATGTGTCGTCGCTGAAACGGCACAGGTCCACATAGGCTTCTATGCCTGGCAGGATGCCGTTCTCGCTATACTGCCAGATGGTGTATTTTCCCTCCCAGTTGATGACCGGCCGTTGGTTGGAATATCGGCCTATGTAGAGGGGGTATTTGTTGAAATGTGGTGCCAGGTTTTTGTTGTAGAACTCCATGGTGGAGTAAATCATGGGCTTGGCGCCGAAGTGTTGCTCAATGAGTTGTGCCATCTGTGCAACACTGTCGATGAGTTGGCCGCGCGACCAGTCTCCCCGGGTCTCTACATCGAGCATGGGGATGAGGTCTTGGCTGGCAAGCAGTGCGCAGTGGGTGAAGTTTTTGAATTGTTGCTGCACTGTGGCAGTGGTGGTGAAGTAGTGGTAACTGCCCACGAGCAACCCATAGTGATGTGCCATGGCCAGGTTGAAGCCGTAATGGGGTGAACGGTAGGTGCCCCCCTCGGATGCTTTGATGTAGACAAAAAGGATGTTCTTGTCGGCGGTGAGTTTGTTCCAGTCGATGTTGCCTTGGTGGCTTGAGATGTCGATGCCATGATAGGCAGCGGCGGGGTCGCGCTGAGGAATGTCGCGGTGTGTGCGTGTGGCGGGCGACGGTTTGTTGCAACCGGCACCCACGGCCAGCAATAGTGCTGCCACTGTGGCTACAAGCATGTTGCGGCATCGTGTGTGCGTTGAGCGGTTAGTCATTGTCGGCCGAACTCTTATTTGTTTTTTTGCCTTTCTGTTTGGCTTTGCGAATACTGTCGTTTCGCTGGCTGGTGGCAAGTTTTTCCTTTTGCTGCTTGATTTGTTCCTGTCGCTGTTGTGACTTGCTTTTGACCAAGGTTTTTGGGGCGTTGGCCGAAGATTGGGCTTGTGCAGCCTTCTCTTTCTCGGCTTTTTCCTTGGCGGCTTTTTCCTTCTCGGCCTTTTCTTTTGCTGCTTTCTCCTTGGCCTTCTTCTCCTTCTCAGCCTTTTCCTTAGCCTTCTTCTCTTTCTCGGCCTTCTCCTTGGCGGCTTTTTCCTTTGCAGCCTTTTCTTTTGCCGCTTTCTCCTTGGCCTTCTTCTCTTTTTCGGCCTTGGCCTTGGCATCGTTCTCGGCTAATTTTTTGGCGCGCTCTTTGGCCTTTCGCTCTTTTTCCTGTTTGGCTTTTTGCTCTTGTTCCTGCTTCTTGGAGAGTGCAGGCTCTGGCGTATCCACCTTTCCGGGGCGCTCTTTCTTGTCGACTTCGTCGCTGGCCTTCCGCTTGCCACCTTTGAGTTTGTTGTCCTTGATGAGGATGTCGCGCACCGTGCAGCCTTTGTTGAAGCGGCACAAGTCCACGGGGTGGTCAATGCCCGAGATGCGTCCTTTCTCGCTGAACTGCCACAACGTCCACTTGGCACCGCAACACAGTTGCGGCTCGCTGACGGCGTAACGGGCTATGAACAGCGGATAGTCGGCAAACGCAGTTCCAAGCAGATTGTTGAAGAACGAACTGCTGGTGTAGATCATGGGCCGGCAGCCATAGTAATCTTCCACCAAGTCGGCAAACAACTTGACGCTGTCGCGCAACTGCTGTGCCGTCCATCCTTGACGGGTCTCGACGTCGATGAGCGGGATAAGGTCTTGGTCGGACTTCTTGACCGAACGCTTGAAATTCTCGAACTGGTCTTTCACGCGCGAACCCGTGCGGAAAAAATGGTAACTGCCCACCTTGATGCCATGCTTGCGGGCATTCTCCATGTTGTAGGTGTAATGCCGCGAGGTGTAAGTGGCACCCTCGGTGGCTTTGACATAGACAAATTTGATTTTCTTGTCGCGGGCAGTGGCGCTCCAATCGATGTCCTTCTGGTAACTCGACACATCAATACCGTCATAGATCAGCGATGGGTCGTTGTCGGTATCCAGGTCGATTTGTTGGGACTGTGCCGCCACAGGCAGCATGCCAGTGGGCAGCAACAGCAGTAACATATATAGGAGTCTGCGAATCACGTGAATCACCAAATTTGCCGACAAAGTTACGAGTAAGCGAGCAAAAAGCCAAATATATTTGAGATTTTTCGAGCGAGAGTAACTTGCGCGAAGCGAACGTTACGAG
>CACZNP010000152.1 GCA_902782545.1 uncultured Bacteroidales bacterium | reverse complement strand
GTCAGCCATCGAGTTGGTCACACCGGTGGTCTTGGCGGTGCTGTAGTCGCGGTCAATCCAGTATTGGCATGTGCGGGGAACCGGGTCAGTGATGCCCTCCTCGCTGGTGAACAAAGCGAAGTAGTGTGTCACGGGGGTCGTCTGCCGTCCCGACCCATCAACCACCATGGCCGTGAGCGTGTGGAAACCGGGCAGGAGCGATGTGATATCTACATCGAAGGTGGCCATCGAGTTGGTCACGCTGGTGGTCTTGGCGGTGCTGTAGTCGCGGTCAATCCAGTATTGGCATGTGCGGGGAACCGGGTCAGTGACGCCCTCCTCGCTGGCAATCAGCGCGAAGTAGTGGCTCACTGGGGTCGATTGCCGCCCCTCGCTGTCAACCACCAAGGTGGTGAGCGTGTGGAAGCCAGGCTTGAGCGACGAGATGTTCACATCGAAGTTCTCGAACGATGTCACCTCGGTCAGTTGATGGTACAGCCCTCCGTCTACGCTATATAGCGCGTGTTGCACCGTTTGCCCCACTGCCACCCCCCGGCACAGCAACGCCAGCCAGCACAAGGTAATCAGTATAATTCGGTTTTTCATAATGAATGTCGTCAATTCATTAACTCACAATCTGATTGAATCATAACTTAGAGGGCACATCGGCCTTGAGCGTGACGTGAAGTTTCTTGTTATCGTCAGTGACGTTGGTTTTGAATTCAATGATGCGGGGACGCATGGGGATGGGATTCCATTTGTAATCTCCACCAAACACACCCACCGGAGTGCCGTCGGCGCCCAAAAATTCCTCATTCACTTCCAGGCTGTGAGGCACTCCGTTGACAAAGTATTCAAGGCTGGTCGAGCCATCGGCCAGCACATCGGCCACACCTTTGCCAAAGTAGTTGTCATGGCCATCGGCTCTTTCGTTGAGGCCATTCTGTCCCAGCAACACATTGTTGACTGCCCATGAGCCGTCTCCCACTTGGCCATTGATCACGCAATTTGTGAAAATGAATCCATACGGGGCGCTGCGCACGATGCAGTGGTCGGCCAGCACGGTACTGGGGTTGTCGGGGCTGTTGAGAATGCGGCTCAGCGAGCCCACATTGCAGTTGAAGAGTTGCAGGTTGTCGATGTTCATGTTGTCATAATAATAGGAATGGACGGTCGTCACTTCGTTTTGCACATAGCACTGACGAAGGATTACATTGTGGCATTTGCTGTTGGCATAAAACGAGGCATTCAGATAACACTTGCTCACCAACATGTCGTGAATTTGTTGTTCTTCGGGTGTATTAGAATTTCCAGCAATCGTTAAGGAATTGAAACGCAAACCCTCAATGACGATGCCGTTCACCTTGTTGTTCTCTCCCGGAACGATGCGCAAATCGCCATAAATCGTCGTTGGCAAGATTCCCTTGGTGCTGTCGCCCTCAAAACCCGCACCGCGCAGGGTGATGGATTTTGTGATATCGATGGGGTTGAACCCACCTGATGACAGCGTGATGACATCGAGCGTGTCGGCCGCGGCATTATGAGCCAGAATCAGCGCGTCCACTCCCGAGAACACGGTGGTTTGTCCCTCATGCAGCAACGTGGCTGTACGCATTTCATTTTCAACTTGTGCTTGGACTGCGGCAAAACTCGCAAATGCCAGCAGTGATAGTAAGATTTTTTTCATTGGTTTTGGTTTTTAGATTGTTATAATAAAAAGATTATTCTGATTTACAAATGTAGCGCTTTCAGCCATTACACCCAGTGGCAAATTCGCAATAACTCTTGTCAAATTCACAACAACAGTACTATGGCCGCAGTTATGCGCCAAAAACGGGTGACAAAACTGTGCGGCCGGCCAATCCCCCATGTATCTTGGTTGTCTTCGCAGGGCAATTGTTGCAGCATTGTATGGAATTAGTTATCTTTGCAACGCCATGATTGAATCTTTTTTTGTCACATTGCCTTGCATCACCTGCCTGGTGTGCGCCATGTTCCTGCTCATCAAGTGGTATGGCAACCGCTTGCCCCACACAGGATGGCTCACCGTGTTTTTTGTGGCGGCGACATTGCTCTACTTGTGTCATGGATTCTATTTTCTGCATGAGCGGCACTTCCTGCCAGCCACAAACACCCTGTATGTGATCTGCAACCTGCTTGTTTACCCGCTGTTTTACATCTATCTCACCTCGCTCACACAAACCCGCCAATCGCTGTCCCTGCGATGGGCCACCTTTGCCATACCCATGCTGATGGGAACTGCTGTTGGCGTTATCTACTTGATGATGTCGCACAGTGAGCGCGCTCAGTTCATCGATGGCTATCTGTACCGGTTGGTGCCGGTTTCTACCCAAGGGATTGGGGGGTGGCAAGTGGGATTGCACACCGTCTCGAAGGTGCTTTTTGCCATCCAGGTGGTATTTGTGTTGATTGCCGGATGGCTGACAATCAAGCGGTTCAACCATCGGGTGACGTTGTTCTATGCCAACACCGAAGGACGGACGCTGGAGACGTTGCGCTGGCTCATGATGTGTTTTATTGCCACGGGGGTATTCTCGTTTGCCGCCAACATTTTGGG
>CACZNP010000151.1 GCA_902782545.1 uncultured Bacteroidales bacterium | reverse complement strand
TTGCTGAAACTGAACTGCTATGACGATATCGCAGTCAGCGGCTATGATGGAGTGTGGACAGAGAACCCAGATCCCGAAGACTTGGCCCAATGGGTGATGGACCGCAAACCTATCCATGTGTTACTCAAGTCGGCCGATGCCATGATTGTGGCCCGGGGTGATGACCTTTACATGACACTATATGGCCCAAACGAAGCGACCCTGCAACTGGTTGGCACACTTGCCGCAGCCGAGGGTCTCTTCGTTTGGAAGCCTGACGATTAATTTCCAGAAACGAATCGCAACGTTTTAGCACCTGGGGCCGCTCAGTCAACCCGCGACTTCCAGACGTCGAAAAACTCAGTGTAACTTCCTGGAATCTAATGATTTTTATGGATTTCAGTCATCGATTCACTGCTTTAGCGCCTCCAAATGACTGAGGGGAACCTCCATAATGTTCCATGACAGGACAGCGCCGTCAAACCCGTGGTTCTTCACGGCCGTCAGCGATTCTGATACGTACTCTGGCGTTGTCGGGGCATACTCTTCGTGATAATTGATTTCAATGCCGGGGTATTTCCCGCAGGAATAAGGCTCCATGGCATCCAACTGTGAATTCAGGAAATCCACATCCATCTTGATTTCAGGATATCCGGTGGCGCCAGGAAGGGTTTTGCGGAGCAGTTCGTACTCGTAGCCCATACCGGCAGGAGCATTGGTTTGGCGGTACAACATGGGCTTGATGAAGTCGGCATGCTTGGCAAGGATGGCATAGTCCTGTCCCACAAAGGGCGCCATGAATGGAGCATATAAGTCCAGACCCACCTCCAGGTTGCGGCTGTGCAGACTGTCGACAATGGCAACCACCGACGAACTGACAATACGACTCTTGGCCTTGAAGAATGAGGCAGCAAGAGGATTTTCAAAAATGAAACCATCGGCCGGATTGTATCCGCTGACGGAGAAGAATGCGTCGCCTTTGGATTCATATTCGGATTTCACCTTCTCGATGTCGACACCTTCGGCGGCAAAGCGTTTCACACAAAGCGGGCAACCGCAACTGAGCACTCCGCCCACCCCGCACACGAACGACTGGGTGCGAACGCGATCCAGAAACACGCCGTCAAAGCCTATCTTGCTGAACATCCGGTCGTAGATGGCGAGCACGTTGGCAAGATTACTGGAATCTGACGGGCAATTGAAACGAAATGCGTTGGCGGCCGCTTGGTCATAGTTGGCAGGGGTGCGCCCCCACAGGTCCACTGCCGGACTATTGTCGCACACCTGCTCGGTCTCGGCAAACAACGGTAGCCACAACATCATGCGGATTCCTTTTGAATGGAGGTATTCACCCACCTTACGATAAAGATCCATGTCCAGGCTCCATCCAATAACCACTTTCTCAACAGGAATGAGTTGGGTCACCGTGTCGAGACGGCCTATGATTTGTTCTGGTGTATATTGAGTGGGTTTCCAGTGCCCCAAAGCCACTTGAACAATATAACCGGGCTCCTTCTGTTCTTTCTGTTCCTTCTGTTGCTTTTGGCAAGACACCAGAGTCATCAATACAAAGAGGAATAAAACAAACTTTTTCATAAAACAATTTGAGAATTAATGTAAAACAAAAATATATAACACTCGTAACACTTGCACTGGATTAGTCTTGAAACGATACACCTGCTCCCTTGAGGAGATCAACCAACTCGGGCATGGCATCGGCATCGGCTTCAACAGTCATCGAGCACACATTGTCAAAATGCTGTTCGATAATGCGCACTTGCTCTTTTTTGACAATCTTCATCACGTCGTTCATCGCCAGGTAGGCAAAGGTGAACGTACGCCTTGCCTGCTCATGGCATTCTAAAATCTCTCCGGCCTCGATTGCCATGCGGGCGGCTTCACGGTAAGCCACGATCAACCCCGAGGTGCCCAGTTTGATGCCGCCAAAATAGCGCACCACCACTATCACCACATTGGTCAATCCAAAGGAGTTGATTTGCCCCAATATGGGCTTGCCGGCGGTGCCACTTGGCTCTCCGTTGTCGCTCGACAGATACTCATCGCGGGCAGTTCCTATCATATAGGCCCAGCACACATGGCGCGCATCATGATACTCGTTCTGGTAGGCTTTAATCACAGCCTTTGCCTCGTCGGCAGTGGACACCGGCTCGGCAAACGAAATGAACCGGCTCATCTTCTCACGATACTGTGCCTGGCTCTTTCCTCTCAGTGTTTTGTAAAAGTCAGCCATTGTCTCGGGGAACGAACACAAGACGAGCACGCACATGATCGCCTTCCTGATTGGTGATTGACATGCGCCAG
>CACZNP010000150.1 GCA_902782545.1 uncultured Bacteroidales bacterium | reverse complement strand
CGATGAGGCATAAAACGGTAAGCCACACACGGGCTTTCAACCGCGGGATGGATGTTCCAACTCGGGTCAACAGGCACTTCAACGGGTTGGGCACCGTAATGACGCATCAAGTGTTCGACGATTTCCTCGTTCTCTTGCCGATTATAGGTGCAGGTGCTGTAAACAAACAGCCCTCCGGGGCGCAGTGCCGGCCACACATCATCAACAATGGTACGCTGACGCGTTGCACACTGTTCTACCAGCGATGGCGACCACTGGGCCACCGCTTCCTCTTCCTTGCGCATCATCCCCTCGCCGCTGCAAGGCACATCGGCAGCGATGACATCAAACCAGTGGCGCATTTTACCCCACTGGGCAGGCGTACTGCTGGCCACCACGGCAGCGGGATTACCCCACCGCATCACATTGTCGCACAACACACGGGCACGCTGGGGCACCACCTCATTGGCCACCACAAGCGACCCCATGGGCAAGGCCGACATGGCTGCTGTGGCTTTTCCACCCGGCGCGGCGCACAGGTCCAAATAACGCACCGGCTCCCTTACCAAGGCGGCAAGCACATGATGGATAAACATTGATGAGGCATCTTGCACATAGTAACGGCCGGCATGGAAATCGGTGTCGAAGGTAAATGGCTCGCGGCGGTCCAAATAAAACCCATCAGGACACCAAGGCACACGATCGGCACCCTGGGGAACAACAACCTGGCGCAACGGGTTAACACGCACGCTTACGCTGGCTTCCGATTGGCCAATGGCCAATTGCAAGGCCTCCCACTCGGTGGGCAGCAGGCCTTTGAGCATATCCACGAAAACGGCTGGCAAGTTCATGCTGCAAAAATAGTGTTTTGTCATGAATATTAGGGAAATTTATGACTATGAAATTTCGACGTTCCATGATTTTTTTGTAATTTTGTATGTTTTTGGGCGAAAGCCTTTTTTCTGAATATTAATACACCATTTATGGCAGAAGATTATAACAACGAAGAGTTAGAAAACCAACAGTATTCGGCGCACAACATCCAAGTTCTCGAAGGACTTGAAGCCGTGCGCAAGCGTCCATCCATGTACATTGGCGACACGCACATCAAGGGCTTGCACCACTTGGTGAGCGAAGTCGTTGACAACTCCATCGACGAGGCCCTGGCGGGTTTCTGCGACCACATTGAAGTGATTATCGGTGAGGACAACTCCATCACCGTGCGCGACAATGGCCGAGGCATTCCCGTCGATGAGCACGAAAAATTGCACAAAAGCGCACTCGAGGTCGTCATGACGGTGTTGCACGCCGGAGGCAAGTTCGACAAAGGCTCCTACAAAGTGTCGGGCGGATTGCACGGTGTGGGCGTGAGTTGTGTCAACGCCCTGAGCGACTATCTCCGGGCCGAGGTGCGACGCGAGGGAAAAGTCTATATGCAAGAATACGCCTACGGCAAGCCCACCACCGAGGTGCAGGTAGTCGGTGACTGTGCCGAGGAAGATCATGGCACCACCGTTATCTTCCACCCCGACGGCACCATTTTCCAGACCACAGAATACGACTATGCCATCCTGGCCAACCGCCTGCGCGACTTGGCATATCTCAACGCCGGCGTGTCGCTGTCGCTCACCGACTTGCGCGACAAGAACGAGGAAGGTGTTCCCCGTACCGAGAATTACTATTCACGCACAGGACTCGACGAGTTCGTGCGCTATATCGATGCCAGCAAGGAGCCGCTCATCCGCGATGTGATTCACATCACAGCCAACAAGGGAGCCATCCCGGTTGAAGTGGCGATGACCTACAACACGTCGTTCAATGAGAACATCTACTCGTTTGTCAACAACATCAACACCATCGAAGGCGGCACGCATCTCACCGGATTCCGCCGAGGGTTGGGTGCAACGCTCAAAAAATATGCCGAGGACAGCAAAATGCTGGAGAAGGTGAAGGTGGAAATCAAGCCCGAGGACTTCAGGGAAGGACTCACGGCTGTCATCTCCGTCAAGGTGCTGGAGCCTCAGTTCGAGGGACAAACCAAGACCAAACTGGGTAACACCGAGGTCATTGGAGCGGTCGACACCAGCGT
>CACZNP010000149.1 GCA_902782545.1 uncultured Bacteroidales bacterium | reverse complement strand
GCCAAGCACGCTTGATGTCTTCAATTGTTTGTTGTGAATTACTTTTCTTTCACTCTTCCCACATCTGGGTTGTTCATGTTGCGGAAAAACACTAATTTTGCCAATAACAATCAAATTGGATAGAAATGAGAATTATATATTTCATCATTGCATCGGTTTTGCTGGCCGTGGGGTTGATGAGTTGCGACAGCGGACACTTCACGGTGGAGGCCGAGTTGGATGGCTTGGGTGGCAAAAAAGTGCGCATTGTGCTCGTGAGTGATTCGGGGCTTTCCGACACCTGGAAAAACGCCAGTGACGGCAAACTGCAATTCAAAGGTGAGTCCAGCCAACTGACATTGTTGTCGCTCATCGGCGACGATGGCAATCCCCTTGCTTTGTTGGCCGTGAAAAACGGCGACAAGGTGTCGATAAAAGGAAGTCTCGACAAACCCGATGAATGGCAAGTGAAGGGCAGCGATTTGAATGAGCGGTGGTGGGCTTTCAGAAAGGGCCATGCCGACTTGTATGCCCAGCGCGGCACACAATTGGATTCGGCCATCGAAGACTATGCGTCGAGCCACAAAGAGGATATGCTGTCGGCGGTGTTGCTCATGTGCGACCATGCCCACTTGCCCGATGCCATGCAGCGGGTCGGTAAATTGGTGCAGGCTCTCGACCCCACGGCTCGCCCGGAGAGATTGCTCGCGGCCTTTGACCAATTGTCGCCTCTTGCGCAGCGTGTGAACACCCACTTGCAGCCGATGTTGCTCTATCACCGTGCCAGTAAGGATTTTTCCTCGCTCAACACAAAAGGCAAGGTTGCCCTGCTCTATTTCTGGACCAACCGTCAGCGTGACCGTGCCCAGCAGGTGAGGTTGTTGCGAGATCTGTGGAAAGACTGTGCCGACAGTGTTCTTATCGCCGACGTCAACATCGAGGCCGATACCACCATGTGGCAGTCAACCTTGCTGGCCGACAGTGCGCGGTGGCAGCATTATTGGGCGCCGGGAGGTCCCGAGGATGTGGCCTTGAAGTCTCTCAACATCACCTCCACCCCATTGTTTGTTGTTGCCGACAGCACAGGCAAACAACTGTATCGTGGAAATGACGCACAGGCGGCCTGCCAAATGGCACGCAGCAAAAGCAGGGGGAAATAACGGAAAATCCAGTGGTGCGGGAAAATCGTTATCTCTTGTGATGATTCTCGCTGATTTTCTCGTAGATGGCCATGACCGAGTCGGCCATCGCTTGCTTTGTGAACAGGTCACGTCGTGCCGAAGCCGTGTCGATGAGCCGTTGGCGCAGCGCTTCGTTTGCCAGAATGCTGTCGATGGCTTGTGCAAACGATGAACAGTCGTCGGCTTGCGCATACAATGCCGCTCCGTCTCCCACCTCTTGCGCCATGGCATCGCTGGCCACCACGGTGGGGGTGAGGCAACATTGGGCCTTGGCAAGCATCATGACGTTCGATTGCCCGGCCTTGGGAAGAGCCAGCACGGTGGCCATGTGCAAAATGGCCGGAATGTCGGCTTGATGCACCTTCGAGATGTGCATGATGCGGTGACGGATGCCATGCCGGTGAGCAAATTCCTTGATGTTTTTTTGATAAAACGACGACCCTTTGCCAATCAGCAGCAGACACACATCCTCATCTTTGAGTTGGTTGAGAACTTCGGTGAGCAACATGGCGCCACTCTTCGGAGTGATGTCTCCAAGCAAGAGGATGTACCGCTTGGGAAGGCCGTACTTGTGTGCGATGCTCTTGAGTTCGTTTTCGGTAAAATCCCGATGGTATCTGTCGTCACAACCAGGATACACCACATTGATGCGACCCTCGTCAATGCCGTAGCGCTCCATCAGCGACTGCTTGGCGGTGTTGGTGGCTGTGATGATTCGATTGGCAAACGAAGTGGACTTTTTGACATCATGGTTGAGAATGGCTTTCTCCATCCATCCACAGGTTTCGGGCTCATCAATAAAGCGCGTGAAGGGCACGTTCACAACGCTGTGCATGTGACTCTTGGCAAGTGGGCCCGGCAACATGCCGTTCAAACCATGAAACACACGAACGCCATGACGCTTGGCATTGCGCAGGACGCCCTTGCCACGCCGCCATTTACAACCAAAGAGGGTACTGCGGGGGGTCTTCAGGTGCACCGTGGAACGCGACAGGAAAGGAGACAACAACTTGTTTTCCATTTCCTTGGGTGTGTAAATCATGTAATGATTGTGTATGTAACATCCCGAGAGCGCATCAATCATCATGCGTCCATACTCGGCAATCTCATCATTGTCACAGATTATTTTCTTTGCGTCGTATCCGATTACCATGCTATAGTAAAACGTTATTCATTAGAAGGTTGTAATTACCACTCATGTGGGTTTTCAAAAAGCGAGGGCAAAGATACTAAAAATATTATTACAATCATTGTTTCCGCTGCGAAAATGTGGGGAATTTTATTTGTTTTCCGCTCTTTTGAAGGGTGGTTTGAACGTTGTTTCCATTGGAGGGGTTTCGCAACGAATGAATGGCCACGGGATTGTGCAATTCTGCGAGGAATCGTTGCGGACAAGGAAAAAAAACACTATCTTTGTCAATCAACAAAACCATTCAAGACAAAAACACTATGCACATTGCAGTAGCAGGCAACATCGGGAGCGGAAAGACCACGCTCACCCGCATGCTCGTTCAGCGTTATGGGTGGGAGCCGCGTTATGAATCGGTGGGCGACAACCCCTATTTGGCCGATTTCTACGCCGACATGCCACGATGGTCGTTCAACCTTCAGGTCTATTTCCTGAACAAGCACTTCAAAGAGGTAGTTGAGATTGCGCACAGCAAGCAGGTCATCATCCAAGACCGCAGCATCTTTGAGGATGCCTATATCTTTGCCACCAACCTTCATGACCAGGGGTTGATGAGTGATCGGGACTGGAACAACTACAGCGAACTCTTCGAGTTGATGCTGTCGCTGGTCAAGTTGCCCGACTTGATGATCTATATCCGCTCGAGCATACCAACCCTGGTGGCACAAATCCAGAAGCGGGGGCGCGAGTATGAGCAGAGCATTCGTCTTGACTACTTGCAGGGCTTGGAGCGCCGCTACGAGAAGTGGATTGAGGGTTACAAAGGGCCGTTGCTCATCATCGACGGTGATAACTGCAAGTTTGGCGACCGCCCCGAGGATTTTATCCAGGTGACCGATCGCATCGACTCCATGCTCTACGGTCTTTTCCCCATGATTTGAGCGATGTCCAGAACATTGTATGTTAGTGATTTGGATGGCACTCTGCTGGGCGATGACTCGATGTTGTCGTCCACGACGGTTCACTTGCTCAATCACCTGATCGATGACCATGGGGTCCTGTTCACGGTGGCCACGGCCCGAACCCCTGCCACTGTGGAGCCACTCATGCGCGAGGTGCATGCACAGTTGCCTTTCATCGTCATTGGCGGTGCCGCGTTGTGGGACAGCCGCCGGCAGGACTACCATGCGGTGCGTGCCATATCGCCCGACGACATATCACGCATTGCCGACGTTTTCGAACGGCATGGATTGCACCCCTTCATCTACCGTCGGCATGGCGCATTGCTACACACACATCACAGCGGCGCAATGAGCGACCAGGAACAGCAGTTTGTGTTACAGCGCCAGGGATTGCCTCTCAAGCGTTTTTTCCTCAACGATACGGACTACCGGCACAGCCCTGATGAGGCTTTGCTCATGTTTGGGCTTAATCGCTACAGTGTGCTCAAAGTGGTTGCCGACGAGGTGAGGCAGGCGGCCCACTGCGAGGTGCGCGTCTATCACGACAATCAAGACCCACAGGTGGGCTATCTCGAGATTTGCCGGGCCGAGACCACCAAGGCCCGTGCCATAGGGCGGCTGGCACAGCAGGTGGAGGCCGACCGGGTGGTGGTTTTCGGCGATAACCGCAACGACATCGACATGATGCAGGCTGCCACATGGAGCGTGGCGGTGGACAACGCCTTCGACGAAGTGAAAGCCGCGGCCAACGAGATCATCGGCGCCAATACGGCCGACGCCGTGCCGCGATGGATTCTCGAAGACATCATGCGTTCGGGCATGGCCCGTTGACCTGTGGCCGCACCGTTTGTGCAATCTTCTTCTCGCGTCGGTTTTGCGGTTTTCAAGGAAAAATAGTAACTTTGCGACTGCCGTGGCCAATTTGCGAAACATATACGACTCAAGGCGCATCTGGAAAATTGCGCTCGTTGCCATCTCCTTGATGCTGGTGGCGTTGTTCTTGTTCATCTCCAACCGACTGGTCAAAGACCTGGCGGCACAGGAGCGCGACCGTATGGAAATATGGGCCAATGCCACCAAGGAACTCGCCACCATGAACAGCGAGCCGGTAGACAGTTTGGGCAATCCAGCCGCCACCACCGATGTGGACTTCCTTTTTTCTATCATCGAGGGCAACCGCACCATTCCGGTGTTGCTGGTCGACGATGAGGACAACATCTTGTTGCACCGCAACTTCCGTTTGCCCGACCCTGTCGACAGCCTGATGCCGTATGAGATATCGCCGCTCAACATGCAGTTCCTGGAGAAAAAACTCAAGCGACTCAAGGGCGGCTCGAACAGCATCGAAATCCGTATCGATGACGAAACCACCCAGTATCTTTACTACGAGGACTCGACCGTGCTGCGCAGGTTGGCCTATTATCCTTACATCCAATTGGCGGTGCTGCTCATCTTCATTGCCGTGGCCTATTTCGCTCTCATCAGCGTGAAAAAGGCCGAGCAAAACAAAGTGTGGGTGGGACTGTCGAAGGAAACGGCGCACCAGTTGGGCACGCCCATCTCGTCGCTCATGGCTTGGACACAGATGCTGGAGTCGATGGGCGTGGAGAAAGAGATTGTGGGCGACATGGACAAGGACGTACACCGCCTGGCCATGATTGCCGACAGGTTCTCAAAAATCGGCTCCATGCCCGACAAGGAACTGGCTTACATCAACGAGGCTGTGGAAACCAGCCTGGAGTATATGCGCACACGCATCCCGAAGCATGTGGCACTCACCATCACCGCCAACGATGCCACCAATTGCGGGGTGATGCTGTGCTTGCCGCTGTTTGCCTGGGTGATGGAAAACCTCACCAAGAATGCGGTCGATGCCATGGACGGCGAGGGAAGGCTCGACATCGATGTGAGCAGCGATGACCACGATGCGGTCATTCTTGTGCGTGATACCGGAAAAGGCATTGCCCGCAAGAACTTCAAGAACGTGTTCAATCCGGGATTCACCACCAAGAAACGCGGATGGGGCCTGGGGTTGACTCTGGTCAAGCGCATCATCGAGGAGTACCACGGCGGACACATCTACATCAAGGAATCGGAAGTGGGCGTAGGCACCACCTTTGCCATAGAAATCCCCAAAGTGAGTTAACTATGATATCAAAGTCCACACAACTCATCATGCTTGGTACGGGCAACGCCATGTGCACCCGTTGTTACAACACGTGTTTCTACCTGCGCACACCTGGCGGTGGGCTCATGGTGGACGCTGGTGGCGGCAACGGAATCTTTCGGCAACTCTACAAGGCCCGGGTGAGCGTGGAGGAGGTGAAAAACCTCTTTGTGACTCACGTGCACACCGACCACATCCTGGGGGTGGTGTGGCTGATACGGAAAATCTCGCCCATGATACACAAGGGCAAGCACACGGCACCGTTCACCATCTACTGCAACGACGAGGTGGCAAACGCCGTGCGCACGCTGTGCCGCTTGACCATGCCCAGCAAGATTTGCAGCGCTATCGACGACACAATCATTTTGCGGGAAGTGAACGATGGGGAGTGTGTGGAGATTGATGACTTGAAGGTGACATTTTTCGATATCGGCACCACGAAATCCAAGCAGTATGGCTTCCAAGCCACACTGCCCGATGGACAGGTCCTCACTTGTTTGGGCGATGAGCCGTACAATCCTGTTAATGAGCGCTATGTGCGCGGATGTGATTGGCTCATGTGTGAAGCCTTTTGCCTCTATGGCGACCGCGCCCAGTTCAACCCCTACGAGAAAAACCACTCCACCGCGCTCGACGCAGGCCGCCAGGCCCAGGAAATGGGTGTGAAAAAACTGTTGCTCTACCACACCGAGGACACTCATTTGTCCAACCGACGGCTCACTTACACCGCCGAGGCCGCCAAGCACTTCACGGGCCGCATCGAGGTCCCCGACGACCTCGAAACCGTGCTCTTGTGACGCAGTCGTGGTTTTTTGGTGCGTGTGATTACATTGCTTCAAATTGCAAAGAAAGAATATAAATTACTTACTGTCTGATGTTACGAAAAATCCGCATTACCCTGGCCACGGTGATGATGTTTCTCATCACATGGCTGTTGCTTGACTTCACAGGGATGACTCATCGCTGGCTGGGATGGGTGGCCAAGATTCAGTTCCTCCCTGCCGTGCTGGCGCTCAACCTGGTGGTGGTGGCGGCACTGGTGCTGCTCACGCTCGTCTTTGGGCGCATCTATTGCTCTGTGATTTGCCCGCTGGGCATTTTCCAAGACTTGGTGTCGAGCCTGAATCGAAAGAAAAACCGCTTCAGGGGCTCTCCTGAATTGCGCTGGCTGCGCTACGGCGTGTTGGTGCTGTTTGTTGCTGCCCTGCTGGCTGGCATAGGGTCGGTGGTGGCATTGTTGGCTCCCTATAGTGCCTATGGCCGTATGGTCAACAATTTATTGCAGCCTTTTTACATCTGGGCCAATAACGGCTTGGCCGCCATTGCCGAACACTACGACAGTTACGCCTTCTACAGCCGTGAGGTGTGGCTCAAGAGTTTGCCCACGTTCATTGTGGCTGTGACTACCTTCGTGGTGCTGGTGGTGCTGGCTTGGCGAGGTGGCCGCACCTATTGCAACACCATCTGTCCGGTGGGAACGGTGCTGGGGTTCCTGGCCCGTTTCTCGTGGTTCAAGGTCTATATCGACACCGAAAAGTGCCGCAACTGCAGCCTTTGCAGCAAGAATTGCAAGGCCAGTTGCATCGATTTCAAGAATCACCGTGTGGACCACAGCAGGTGCGTGACGTGTGGCAACTGTTTGGAGAAATGCGAGTTCGGCGCTTTGCACTACGGCCATCCCAAAAAACAAGCGTCCACGCAGCCAGTCGACGAGCCTAAACCCGATGCTGCCCGCCGTGCGTTTCTGGTGGGAGGCGCCATTGTGGCTGCCGATGCTGCTTTGGCGCAGGCCGGGAAAAAGGTTGACGGCGGCCTGGCGGCCATCGAGGAAAAGAAAGTCCCGCATCGCACCACGCCCATCACCCCTCCCGGGTCATTGAGTGCCCGCCACATGGCTCAGCACTGCACAGGGTGTCAACTGTGTGTGGCCCAGTGCCCCAACGATGTGCTGCGCCCCAGCAGCGACCTGAAGACCTTGATGCAACCCATCATGAGTTATGAGCGGGGTTATTGCCGCCCCGAGTGTCACCGTTGCTCGCAGGTTTGCCCCACGGGAGCCATTAGTCCCATCGGTCATGCCGTGAAGGCCTCGACACAAATTGGCCATGCCGTGTGGGTGAAGGAGAATTGTGTGGTGATCACCGACGGTGTGTCGTGTGGTAATTGCGCGCGCCACTGTCCGTCGGGAGCCATTATGATGGTTCCTGTTGATCCCGACGATGACACATCGCCCATGGTGCCTGCCGTCGACCGCTCGCGCTGCATCGGCTGCGGTGCTTGCGAGTTTTTGTGTCCCGCACGTCCGTTCTCGGCAATCTACGTCGAGGGACATGAGCAACACCAAACCATTTAAGTGAAACGACTCAAAAACGATGAATATGGAAGAAAAAAAGATATTGTCGCGCCGTGCGTTTATCAAGGCTTTGGGATTGGGTGGTGCCGCTGTGGCGGCCCCCGCCATTGTCGGTTGCGCCACAGGAGAGAAGCACGAGTCGGCCGAGGAGCCACCCGTTGGCAAGATGACCTATCGCGTGAATCCCAACACGGGCGACCGTGTGTCGTTGTTGGGCTACGGCATGATGCGCCTGCCCACTGTCGATTCGCAAGCCAGCGCCCGCGAAGACGGCGATGCCGAGATAGATCAAGAAATGGTGAACCGTCAGGTGGACTATGCCATTGAGCATGGGGTGAACTACTTCGACACGTCGCCGGCCTACTGCAAGGGCCGCAGCGAGCACTGCACGGGCATCGCTCTTTCGCGTCACAAGCGCGAGGAGTACTTCATTGCCACCAAGTTGTCGAATTTCAACCCCGAAACGTGGTCGCGGGCCGCAAGTATACATATGTTTGAGAATTCGCTCAAGGAATTGCAGGTCACCTACATCGACTACTTGTTGCTCCACGCCATAGGTGGCGGCGCCGACGGCATGGAAGAGTTCAACAATCGCTACATCAACAACGGCATTCTGCAATATCTCATCGACCAGCATTCCAAAGGCATCATTCGCAATCTGGGATTCAGTTATCATGGCGACATCGCCGTGTTTGACCATGCGCTGGCCATGCACGACAGGGGTGAGGTGCACTGGGATTTTGTGCAAATCGAACTCAACTATCTCGATTGGAAGCATGCCAAGGAAATCAATGACCGAAACACCGACGCCGAGTATCTCTATGCCGAGTTGGTGAAGCGCGATATCCCAGCGGTCATCATGGAACCTTTGCTGGGCGGACGTCTTGCCAAGTTGCCCGATCCTCTGGCTCAGCGGTTGCTCAAGCGCGACCCAGAGCACAGTGTGGCATCGTGGGCTTTCCGTTATGCTGGCACCTATCCCAAGGTGCTGACGGTGCTCAGTGGCATGACGTTCATGGAGCACCTCAAGGACAATCTATTGACCTACAGTCCATTGGTTCCGTTGACCGACGATGAGATGCTCTTCCTAGAAGGGGTTGCCAGCGACTTGGTGAGTTACAACACCGTCCCATGCAACGACTGCAAGTATTGCATGCCTTGCCCCTATGGCATCGACATTCCGGCCATCTTTGTGCACTACAACAAATGCCTGAGCGAGAATAACGCTCCCCACGACCGCATGGATCCTGAATATGCATCGCGGCGGCGGGCTTTCTTGGTGGGTTATGACCGTGCGGTGGAGAAGATGCGTCAAGCCGACCACTGCATTGGCTGTGGCCAATGTGAGCGACACTGCCCGCAACGCATCAAGATTCCAAGTGAGTTGCACAAAATCAGCGATTTCGTGGAGCAACTGCGTCGCGAGAAACCTGGACACGCCGCTGCACATGGGCATCATGCGGCCCTGAAACATTGACACGCGGGTTCAGAAGTGCTGGATGAAGTCGGTGAGGTTGTCGCCCGTCTCAAGGTTCAGTTTTTTTCGCAAGCGGTAGCGCGCTGTCTCAATCGATCGCACACTGGTGTTGAGCAGGGAAGCCATTTCCTTGCTCGATAGTCCCATGCGCAGGTATGCACACAGTTTCCGATCGTTGATTTTCAAGTCGGGGAAGCGTTTCACCAGTCGAATCATGAAGTTGTCATAGACCAAGTTGAAGTTTTCCTCAAAACGCTCCCAATTCTCATCTTCCTTGATATTGGTTTGGATATCATGCCTGATGGCATTGATTTTCTTCACGATGATGGTTTTGTTGTCCTCTTTCCACAGTGTGGTGGCAAGGTCGCTCATTTGGCTGTCGAGCAACTGAAGGATGTCGTTCTTGCGCACCAGGTTCATGGTGCTGTCGGCCAGTTCGCTCGACTTGTGTTTCAACTCCATCTCCAGTTGGTCGCTGCGCAGGTGGGCCAGTTCGCTCTCGCGGCGTTGTTGTTCCAGTTCAAATTGTGCCTGTTGTTCTTTCATCTGCCGCTCATTCTCCTTTTCCACGGCAGCGATGCGGCGGGCTTGGCGACGCAGCACGGCTTTGGCAACGGCCCAAATGATTCCGCCCAGCATCATCACGAACATCATCTTCGCCCACCAGGTTTCGTACCATGCGGGTTCAATGCAGAGGAGCACGTCAAGTGTTTCCACATGGCCATTCACCCTGTCGGTGGCTTCGATGCGGAATCGGTAGTTGCCACCGGGCAGGTAGGTGTAGGTTTTGAAGGATTCTGATTGCTGACCGCTCCACTGCTTGTCGTAGCCCTCGAGGAAACAACGGTAGGTGATGTCGCTCACACGCACATATTCAGGCATGACAAAGTTGAATGTTACCGAGTTGTGATCGTGCGACAGCGTGAATGCAGGCAGCGTGTCGCCCATTTGTGACTGCAGCATCAGGGTGTCGTTAGTGCCCATTGCGATGATGTTGCGCAGCACCACTTGATGGTTTCGGCGCACGGGTTTGTAGTCGTTGGTGGCAACAATGAAACCCGACCCGCTGTTGAGCAGGGTGTGGACCGAATCGAGGGCCAGGAAATTGCCCAGCGACGTCTGCAGGAGGTTGCTCACGGGTTGGTACGACAGGGTGTCGGCCTCGTAACCGTTGCCCACAGGTCTTGCCACGGCCACATAACTGCCGTTGTAGGCCCACAGGTATCGTGAAGGTGTCTCGTAGACATTGAGGGAAACACCGTAACTATGAAACAATTGTGTGAGCCATGTGGCGGGTTGCAACTTGTGTGTGGCTCTGTCGTACTGGTGAAAACCGTCCACCGACGAGATATAGATTTTGTCACCAACACGGCACAAGACATTGTTGTCGTTGACCAGCAAACCATTATCTTGGTTGAAAAACTCTGAACGGGTCACGCGAAGGCAATCGTCATCAAGCCACAGATGGTAGATTCCTTGCTGCCAATGACTCAGCCAAATGGTGCCGTCGTTGTCCTCGTAGAACGATGCACTGGTCTGGTCGAAACCCTCGACACGACCAACAAACCGATAGGTGTTACCTGAGCGTTCCAGCACGTAGAGCGACCGGTAGTCACAGGCGAGTACCTTGCCAGGATGCTGTTGTAGGGCGATGAAGTTCCACGTCCCCTCGGGGCCGGCGATGGGCACCGCTTGATCCCCCACGATTTGGAATGCGCCGTGGTCGGTGCCACACAGTGCAATGCCATCGATGGCCGTGATGCGCCACGCTTGTCCGCTGAGTCCTGCCACAGGCATGGGCTGAACGGGCTGCGCCATGTTGGGTTGCGGGTGAGGCATCGAATAAACACCCTGGTTCGTGCCCAGGTAGAGTCTTCCTCCCCACACCAGCGAGGTGTAACCTGTGCCTATGTTGTTGAGCCCGGTGAGCAGGTTGCTGTAAGGGGCGCCTGGCATCACATAGGCGATGCCTTGGTCCAATCCCAGCCAAAGGTTGTCCAGTTCATCGAAAGCCATGCTGAGCACCGTGTTGTTCTGCAGTCCTGTGCTCATGTTTGCATATTGTGTGGCTCCGGTGTTCAGGTTTTTGATGACCACGCCGCAATGTACGGTGCCAAATGCCAGTTGGTGCCCCTTGATGGCGGCGCAGAACACCTCGTTTTGCTTGAGAAACGGGGTGATGTCCATGTCCATGGGTTGCACAGTGCTGCCATTGTAGGTGAAAGCGCCATTGTCGCTGGTGGCTATCACCATGCTGCCATTGTTCAGGGGCAGAATGGCCCGCGTGGTTTTGCCGATCAGTGGCTCACAACCCGGCAAAGCCACCGTTTTGCCTGACACGACTTCGCTGAGTCCCTGTTTGGATGCGAGCAACAACTTGCCGTCGATAATGGCTGCGCAGTCGATGAGTTGTTGTGACTTGATGATTGAGATCTTTCCTTTTTCGTCTCGAACAAGCACACATTGCCGGCATTGAAACACCAGTTGCTTGCCCCAAGGCATTATTCTCCACACCTCGCTGATGTTTCGTTGTTCCTGGGGCAATTGGTCCATGATCGAGTGGTAGACGTACCGGCATTCGGGAAGGCTGTAGGAGTAGTAGCCGGCCTCGCCGGTTCCTCCCACCCAGGTGATGAGTGTGTTTGGGTCGAAATACACGGCCCACATGGGCGAGTAGTTAGGCAGTTGTTCGCATCGCCACAGTTGGCTGTCGTAGGTGATGAGCCCCTGGTTGTTGGCAAAGAGCATACGGTTGTCGGTGGTTTTGGTGATGCACCACGTTTGTGTACCCCCCTGGTAGTCGGTAGGTGCATAATTATAGAGCAGCGGGCGCTGTGCCACCACGGCACCGCATGCCAAAACCAATGTCAGAATGGATAACCGTATTCTCATGAAACGTTTCTGATTCTTAATCGACTGCAAAAGTAGTTAAAAACCGACAAGTTGAGGTATCGGTTTTTATGCTTTACAACATATATTTTTTATAAAATATTTAAAATCAACGAAATACGAATTTTTTAAAAAATTGAATCGGCTTGAAAAGTGAGGTTTTTGTGAGGTGTTTTATTTGGAGCGTATACGCGCGATGAAGTAATTTTGCAGCGAAATCACATTCTTGCTGAATCAATTACAAACACATAACACAGATGAAACTGAAATTAGCAACATTGCTGCTCCTGCTTCTGCCCATCAGTGTGGCAGCACAGGTAAAAATTCAAGGTACGGTTGTTGACGATAGCGACGGGGAGCCGTTGCCTGGCGTGACAGTGACCCTTGAGGGCACCAGCAAAGCCACAGTGACCGATTTTGATGGGCAATATGTGTTCACCACCGACAAACCGGGAACGTTAGTCTTCACCTTTGTGGGCATGAGGGCCGAGAAGCGGACATTCAAGGGCTCAACGACCATCAACGTTCGTATGGGCGAGGATAACCAAATGCTCAACGAACTTGTTGTGGTGGGCTACGGTGTGATGAAAAAGAGCGACCTCACCGGTTCGGTGGCGTCGATCAGTGCCGACAAACTCAAAAAGACGCCTGCCGCCAATCTTGACCAAGCGCTTCAAGGCCGCGCCGCAGGTGTGACGGTG
Source organism: uncultured Bacteroidales bacterium (assembly GCA_902782545.1). Taxonomy (GTDB): domain Bacteria; phylum Bacteroidota; class Bacteroidia; order Bacteroidales; family Muribaculaceae; genus Sodaliphilus. Next base: position 19,862 of record CACZNP010000149.1, on the reverse strand, counting down.
AACGCCAACAGCGGCCAACCGGGCGCAGGTGCGCAGGTGCGCATCCGCGGTATTGGTACGGTGAACAACAGCGACCCTGTCTACGTGGTGGATGGAGTGATTTGCAACGACATCAATTTCTTGAGCCCAAGCGACATTGAGAGCACCGAGATTCTCAAGGATGCATCGGCAACAGCCATCTATGGTAGCCGTGGCGCCAATGGCGTGGTCCTGGTCACCACCAAGAAGGGTGAGAAAGGACAGAGCCATGTCACTTTCGATGCCTATTATGGATTCCAACAGCGATGGCGCAAACTCGACCTGATGAAAAAAGACGACTTCGTGCGCACTTATATTGCTATGAATGCCAACGCACGCGAGAAAACCTATTTTGAAGAAAAAGGCTTCAATGAGTGGCTCTATCAGTTCAAGACACGTGGCGATGACCATTATATGCAACCCAAGACCGAGGCCAATCCCGATGGATTGGACTACTCAGCGATCGACCACGATTGGCAAGACGAAATGTTCCGCACGGCTCCCATCCAAAACTATCATGTGAGCGTGGACGGGGGTACCGACAAGGCCAATTACTCCTTCAGTGCGAGTTACTTCCAGCAGGATGGTACGCTCAAGGCCAGTAACTTCAACCGACTGACCGTGCGTGCCAACACTTCATTCCAGGTGAAGCCGTGGCTCAAAATTGGAGAAAACCTCTCCTACGTTTATTCCTGGGGACGTAATGCTGCCACTCAGGACTGGTCCATGGACAGCAACCTGCTGTCGCAAGCCATTTCGATGGCTCCGTGGGACCCGGCTTATTATCCCGATGGCCGCATCGCACCGCCCAGCAACTTCAAAAACGTGTACAGCCCCATTTCCATGATCACCTATTCCCACCCCAAGGACAAAACCAGCCGGTGGATTGGAGATATCTATTTGGAGTTCACGCCCATCGATGGACTGACCTATCGCACCGACTTGAGTTACGACGATGTGAACGTGAATCACAGGCTCTTCAAGGACAAGTATGAGATTTCGTCCTACGACAATATGGACAAAAACTTCCTGGAACGGTCGCTCACACACTACAAGACTTTGGTGTGGGAGAACACGCTCACCTATATCAAACAACTTACCGATAAGCACTACATCAACTTTATGGTGGGACAAACCACCGAGCAGTGGAATTCGTATAGCATCAGCGGAAGCGGTTCAAACATCCTGTTGCCGGTGGAGAACAACTGGTATCTGAGCCAAACCACCGAAGACAAGGGCTTTGCCGGTGATGGTGTGGGACGCACACGGCGGCTGAGTTTCTTGGGACGATTCCACTACACCTTCATGGACCGATACAGGGCTACGGTCAACTGCCGTGCCGACGGCTCCAACCGTTTCCCGGAGAACACGTGGGGATTCTTCCCCTCGATGGCTTTGGGATGGCGCATCAACAAGGAGAATTTCCTGAAGGACGTGCAATGGCTCGACAACCTGAAACTGCGTTTGGGATGGGGACAGATCGGAAACGACAAGATTGGTAACGACGCTTTCAACCAGACCATTTTCCACACCGGGCCCACGTTTGTGACCTACCCGTTCAATGGCGACTATAACTTGAATGGCGCCACCATCCTCACCTATGTGAACCAGGGTGGAAAATGGGAAAAAACCGAAACATGGAATGTGGGTGTGGATGCATCAATCCTCAACGGCCGGCTCACCGCCACCGTCGACCTCTTCATCCGCGACACCAAGGACATGCTCCTTACCGTCAAAGGCCCCGCTTGGGTGGGCAACCGCTACGATGCGCAGTCCAATGTGGGTACCGTGCGCAACAAAGGTATTGAAATCACCTTGGGACACCAAAACACCGTGGGATCCTTCCACTATGCCGTCGATGGCAATGTGTCGATGATTGACAACAAACTCACTGCGCTCAATGGCGGTGAAAAGGCTTGGGATGGCATTGCACTGCGTGTGAACGACGAGGGACTTCCCCTTTACACCTATTGGGGATATAAATTCCTGGGCGTTTACAAAACCGACGAGGAGGCCAATGCCTACCTTCCGGGTTACGGACAGAATTCTTCCGGGAAGTCGCTCAACCCCTATCATGCGGGCGATGCCAAGTTTGAGGACATCAACCACGATGGTATCATCGACGACAACGACAAGCAAAACCTGGGAAGTTCCTTCCCTTGGCTCACCTACGGACTCAACCTGAGTGCCGACTGGAAAGGTCTTGACTTGTCGCTCTTCTTCCAGGGTGTGGCAGGGGCCAAGGTCTACAACATGATGCGCACACGCACCGAGGGCGCCGGATTGCAGACGCAACTCAGCAGCGACATGTTCGACGTGTGGACCGTGGACAATCCCAACGGCACCATTCCCAATCCCAAAGGCAATAGCGCCAACATGAGTTACAGCAGCCGATTTGTGGAAAACGCCAACTACCTGCGACTGAAAAACGTGCAACTGGGCTACACCCTGCCCAACAACATCGCACACCATCTGGGCATGAGCCGTTGCCGCGTCTATGCCACCGTGAGCAACCTGCTCACCTTCACCAAATATAAGGGCTACGACCCCGAAGTGGGAAGCGGTATCGACTATGGCAACTATCCGCAATCGAGAACCTATTTGTTCGGCATCAATTTGTCGTTCTAAGCAACCGAAACGTTTGACCATATGAAAAATATCACAACGATGAAGAAGTTATTATCATATACGATGATTGTTGCCATGACAATGGCTACCACCTCTTGTCATGACTGGCTCACCGAGGAAACTCCTGGTGTGAGTACCCGTGATGCCTATTTTGCCACTGCCGAAACGGGTATTGAGGTGGTCAATGCCGCCTACATGCCGCTCATGTGGGAATATGGACCCACCTACTATCCCGAGTGGTTCATCGGCGACGTGGTGAGCGACGACGCCCTCAAGGGTGGTCAGAGTGTCACCAGCGACATGGGCGATGTCTACGACATGGAAAACTTCAAAACCAACACCGACAACAAGTTGTTGCTGGGATTCTATCGTTCTCAGTGGCAAGGTATTGCCCGCTGCAATCTTGCCTTGGACGAGTTGGAGAAAATCCCGATGAGCAATGACTATACCCCGGCATTGAAAAAACGGCTCATCGGCGAAGCGCGTTTTGTCAGGGCCTATTATTACTTCCGTCTGTTGCGCATCTATGGCGGTATGCCGCTCATTACCGATGTCATTGACAGCAACGCCAAGTGGAAGCAGACACGGGCCACACGCGACGAAACGTTCCGATTCATCCTCGATGACCTGGAAGCGGCCGATACGTTGCTCATCAAGAAGAGCGAATACGCTGCCGAGGATGCCGGTCGCGCCACGATCGGTGCCGCCGATGCCATGCTCTGCAAGGTTTGGCTTTATCGTGCGGGATTCTTGGCTCAAGGCGACGAGAGTTGTGACGGGGCAACCGTGCAACAGTGTTACGAAAACGCGCGCTTGTGGGGCAAGAAAGTGATTGACAGCGGCGAGTATGACCTCACACCCTCCTACACCGACATTTTCACTTTGGCCGAGGAGAATGGCATTGAGTCGGTGTTCGATATTCAGTACACCGAGGATCCCATGAGCGACTATGGCGAGGGCGAGGGATTCACCCGCGGCACGTTCACCACCATCTTGCAGCGCCCGCGCACCACGGCATTTGGCGAATCGGGATGGGGTTTCGACAAGCCATCGCAAGACCTTTACAACGAATTTGAGACCAACACCGCTGCAACCACAGCCACGCGCGATGTGCGGCGCGCCAACAGCATCCTCACTCCTACCGACGCACAAATCCAGAACGAGGAGCAGGAAATTTATTTGGGCACGCGCCATTGCGCACGCAAATACAATATGATGACCGACGGCGCCGGTGGCACCATGTATCATCTCACACATGCCACCCGCGGGCCTGCCAACAGCCGACAGATACGTTATGCCGACGTGCTGCTGATGTATGCCGAGGCGTGCATCGAGTTGAACGACTTGCTGCCCGCTGTCGACGCCATCAATCAAGTGCGTCAGCGCGCAAGCACCCGCTTGCCCAAGTTCCCTTACACCACTTATATCCGTGGCGAGGTCGTCAAGTTGGAGATGAACCAAACCGATATGCGCAAAGCCTTGCGGCACGAGCGCCGTTGCGAACTCGCTATGGAGGGACACCGTTGGTTTGACCTGTGCCGATGGGGCATTGTTGCCGAGACCATGGAAGCCTATTTTGCAGGTGAAACCGAAGAATGTCGCAGCCATATGTCGCCATTCATCAAGGGTAAGCATGAATTGTTCCCCATTCCCAGCGAGGAAATCGCGCTGAGCGGTATCGAACAGAACCCGGGATGGTAATGGCGTCAAAAATGAAACAAATACAATATATATTCTATTATTAATTAACTTTTTAAATCTGAGTAAAAATGAAAAAGTTTTTCGCAATTGCAGCATTGCTGCTTGCTGGCACAACGATGGCCAGCGCACAGTATGTTACCAAGGCCTTCAACGATGTGACCGGTAAATACGACAAATTTGACTGGGCTAACGCTCACAACTTCGTTCCCATCGCTGTGAGTACCGGTGTGGCCGAGGCCATGGAATCGGTTACCGAGCAGGGCATCAAACTTGACCTGCGTATCAACGAGGAGACCACACACGATTGGTTTTGGGATGAAACTTACGCCCCCATCAAGGATGGTGGCGAAGGTGGTGAGAACTCATTTGGCGAGAATGAGGACCATTTTGCCGTTCGCGTGACGGGTATATTAAATTGGTCGGGCCAAGGATTCGTGAGTGATATACCCCTGGATTTGAGTTTCTTGGATGATAACTATTATGTGCACTTTGCCATTAAGGGCGACCCCGATAAGATTCATGCCATCGGCTTCGGCTCTGCCAAGATGTCGGTGGGTAACGGACAGTTTGAGGATCAAGGCGTTCTCTTCCCCAATGTGGGCACTTACGAGAACGATGATGAGTGGTACTATTTTGACATCCCCTACAGCGTGATGAAGCAAATCGCTACCAGCGCACCCATCAATAAGGATGATGTGTGGGAGTCGGCCGAGGGCGGTCCCAAAGGATACAAGAGCAACTACTTCTGGACGCTGAGCGGCGGCGTGGCTGGTACTGAACTCCACTTGGACAACGTCTTCTTCTACACCAAGGGATTGGTTGAGGACAAACCCGAACCCACCGGGGATCACTGCGACACCAACGGCGATGGAGAAGTTTCGGTTGCCGATGTGACCTGGCTGATCGATCACTTGCTGACCAATGGCACGCACAAGTCAGAGTAAATATTAATTTTAAATGCAGTTTGCAGGGGTTTTTTACCCCTGCAGGCTGTGTTTTTGTGATTTTTTTTCTTATCTTTCCAAGCATCATTGTGTACAAAATGAAAAAAACGATTATCATTGCAGCACTGTCGGTTCTTACGTTGACAACGGTTGCACAACCCGCTCGCAGTTTCAAGCGTGGAGCCAGCGAAAACGCTTATGGTTACCCCGAAGAAATTCATGCTTTGTCGCCCGGGGTGTCATGGACATATAATTGGGGACCAACGCCCACTTCCTATGTGCGAGACGTTCTGGGGGGTGCCGATGCTGAGATGGAATTTGTACCCATGGCTTGGAATGGGAATTTCAACGCATCGGCGTTGCGGTCATTCTACACCGAGCATCCCGATGCAAAATTCTTGTTGGGTTTCAATGAACCCAACTTCAAGGCGCAAGCCAATATGACTCCGCAACAGGCGGCAGCCATTTGGCCACAACTTGAGGCCATCGCCGATGAGTTTGACCTCAAATTGGTGGCTCCCGCGCTCAACTACCCCGACGGTGCCATTAACGACGGCAACACCTACCAGCCCGAGCAGTGGATGGACGCGTTTCTGGCCGCTTATCCACAGGCCCGGATCGACTATCTGGCCCTTCACTGCTACATGAACTCGCCCGCAGCGCAAATCGGATTTGTGGAGAATTTTGCCAAGAAATACGGCAAGCAGGTGTGGCTCACCGAATTTTGTTCTTGGGAAGGAACTGTGGACTCCATTTCCCAAATGAACACCATGGTTCAGAAGATTCAGGATTTGGAACTTAGCCCCTACGTGTATCGTTATGCCTGGTTCAAGGCTCGTGGCAGCAACACTCCCCCTTATTACAGGTTGGTGATCACCCCCAACATGGTCACTCACCTGCCTCCTGCCGGCACGCTCACATGGTTGGGCCAAATCTATACCTATATGTCGCCCTTCGACACCACCTACTATTATCGCCCGGCGGAACTGATTCCCGCCACCAACTATGTGTACAGCAAGGGGGTGCAACTTCGTCCCAGCACCGATCCTGCAGGTGACGTGAAACTGAATATCAGTTCTTTTGGCATTGGTTCGGTGACCGAGTACTTGGTGGAAATACCCCGTACGGGAGAATACACTCTCGACATCAGGCACTCCAGCACGAATTTCATCTCCACACCACGCCTGGAACTGAAGTGCGATGGCACTTTGGTCACCAATATTGACCTTCCCTACACGGGTATGACTTCCACACAGGACAAGTGGGAAACCCATCAAGCCACAGTCACCCTGCCAGCGGGCAAACACCGAATCACGGTTACGGGCAAGTACAGTTCCACCAGCAAACTCGCCTGGATGCGCATCAATGATAACTCCGGCGCGCTTCAAGGCGATGTCAATGGCGACGGTGAAGTGAGTGTGGCCGATTTGACACTGCTTGTAAGCCTCATTCTCGAAAAATCCGAAAACGAGCGCAGCGATGTGAATGGTGACGGAGAGACCGGTGTGGCCGATGTGACCATGCTGGTGAGCATTTTAATGGAATAATAACAAAACTTACACTCTCGTTCAACACATGAGAAAATACATTGTATTAGTGGCATTCCTCGCAATGTCGCTGGCCGGAATGGCACAAAGCAAACCCATTTATCTGGATGAGTCACGCACCGAGGAAGAGCGCATCAACGATTTGATGGGAAGGCTCACACTCGACGACAAGATTGCCATCATCCATGCGCAGAGCAAGTTCTCCTCACCGGGTATCAAGCGATTGGGCATACGTGACTTCTGGACCGACGATGGACCTCATGGAGTGCGCCCCGATGTGTTGTGGGACCAGTGGGAACAGGCTGGGCAGACCAATGACTCCTGTGTGGCTTTCCCGGCTCTCACTTGTTTGGCGGCCACGTGGAACCCCGATATGGCACACCGTTATGGGGTGGCTTTGGGCGAAGAGGCACGCTATCGGAGCAAGGACATGATTCTTGGGCCTGGGGTGAACATTTACCGCACTCCGCTCAACGGTCGCAATTTTGAATACATGGGCGAGGATCCCTATTTGGCATCGATGATGGTGGCACCTTATGTCCAGGGATTGCAATCGCAAGGCGTGGCGGCATGTGTGAAGCACTATGCGTTGAACAACAACGAGGTGAACCGCCACAGCACCAATGTCATCATCGACGACCGTACGTTGCACGAGATCTATCTGCCGGCTTTCAAGGCAGCCGTGCAGCAAGGACACGCTTGGGGCATCATGGGTGCCTACAATTTGTACAAGAACATTCACAATTGCCAGAACACTTACTTGCTCAACGACATCCTGAAACGGGATTGGGGGTTTGACGGTGTTGTGGTGAGCGACTGGGGAGGTGCGCACGACACCGAGCAGGCCATTACAGGTGGGCTTGACATGGAGTTCGGCTCCTGGACCAATGGATTGAACGAGGGCTATCCCAATGCCTACGACAGTTACTATCTGGCCCAACCCTACAAGAAACTGATTGAGCAAGGCAAATACAGCACCCGCGAACTCGACGACAAGGTGCGGCGTGTGCTGCGTTTGTTCCTTCGCACCACGCTCAATGCACACCGCCCCTTTGGATCGATGTGCAGCGACGAGCATTACCAGGCGGCACGTGAGATTGCTGCCGAAGGCATCGTTCTGCTCAAGAACCAGGGCGACGTGCTCCCTCTCGACCCGAAAAAGCCTTGCCGTGTCCTCGTGGTGGGTGAAAACGCCATCAAGATGATGACGGTGGGTGGCGGTTCGAGTTCGCTCAAGGTGCAGCGTGAGGTATCGCCGCTCGATGGGCTCAAGAAACGCTTAGGCCCCGCTTTCTTGGTTGATTATGCTCGCGGCTATGTGGGCGACGTGACGGGTGAGTACAATGGTGTCACAACAGGCCAAGACCTGAAGGATGATCGCTCCCCCGAACAACTCATCGCCGAGGCGGTCGACAAAGCGCGTCAGGCCGACTATGTCTTGTTCTTTGGTGGGCTCAACAAGAGCAATCATCAGGATGCCGAGGAATACGACCGCTTGGACTATGCCATGCCCTATGGACAGGACAAAGTCATCGAGGCATTGGCAGCGGCCAACAAAAACCTGGTCGTGATCAACATCAGCGGCAACGCTGTGGCCATGCCGTGGGTCAAGAAGGTGCCCGCCATTGTGCAGGGATGGTTCATTGGCAGCGAGGCGGGCACGGCGCTCGCCAGCGTACTGGTGGGCGATGTGAACCCCAGCGGTAAGTTGCCGTTCACATGGCCAGCCACACTGGCCGATGTGCCAGCGCATAAACTGGGCGCTTATCCAGGCACCAAGCGTGCCAACGAGAACATTTGGGATTTGGAGTACAAGGAAGGGCTCTACATGGGCTATCGAGGTGTGGATCACTTCAAAACGCGCCCAACATTTGCATTCGGGCATGGAAAGAGTTACACCACCTTTGCTTTGGGCAAGGCCACGGCAAGTGCCAAGACCATCACGGCCGCCGACAGCATCTCGTTCACAGTCAATGTCAAGAACACCGGAAATCGTGCCGGAGCCGAAGTGCTTCAACTCTATGTGGCCGACCTCAAGTCGGCGCTCCCGCGCCCTGCCAAGGAGTTGAAAGGATTCAAGAAAGTGTACTTGCAGCCTGGTGAAAGCCGTGATGTGACCATCACGATTGGAAGGGATGCACTCAGTTACTACGACGACACCGCACACCAATGGGTCGCCGAACCTGGAGATTTTGAAGTGTTGCTGGGCACGGCAAGTGACAATCTGCCGGCTCGTGTACGCTTTACTTTGCAGTGATAAAACAGAAGGGTTAACCGATAGTATCACACACTGAAAAACACAGACGAGTGGCAAAGCCATGTCGTCTGTGTTTTTTGTTGATGCTCCTTCTGAGTCTATGATGGCTCGTGGATGTGAAAATGGTTTTTAACCCACTTGCACGCCTGGTTTGACGGGTCCTGTTGGACCGATGACCACCAACCGGCCATCGGCATCCTCGGCACTGAGAATCATTCCCTCGCTGTCGATGCCCTTGAGGCGCTTGGGTGGGAAATTGGCAATGAAACACACCTGCTTGCCGATGAGGTCCTGAGGATCGTACCACTTGGCGATACCGCTGATGATGGTGCGGCCTTTCATGCCGTCGTCAATGGTGAATTGAAGCAACTTGTCGGCCTTTTTCACCTTTTGGCAATCAGTGACGGTGCCCACGCGGATGTCTAGCCGGGCGAAGTCGTCGTAGGTGCATGGTTCGGCCACCGCCTTGGGGACGAAGTTATTCACGATGTTCTCTTGCTTGATGCGCTCCAGCCGTGCCATTTGTGCTTCGACCACACTGTCATCGATTTTCTCAAACAGCAGAACGGGCTTCTCGATGATGGCGCCCGGGCTTAAGATATCGATATTGCCCAACTTGTTCCAGTCGGCTTCTGGCATATTGAGCATGTTGCGCAGTTTCATTGCGCTGAAAGGCAAGAATGGCTCGAATGCGATTGCCAGGTTGGCCGAGATTTGAAGGGCAAGGTTCAAGATGGTTTCCACACGCGCCATGTCGGTCTTTGCCAGTTTCCACGGCTCGGTGTCGGCCAGATATTTGTTGCCGATGCGAGCCAAGTTCATGGCGTCCTTCAATGCTTCGCGGAAACGGAAATGCTCAATGTTGTCGCCCAATGTCTCTTTGATGCCCTTGAACTCATCGAGGGTGGCTTGGTCGTAGTCGGTCAAACCATGGGCGGCGGGCACTTTCCCCTCGAAATACTTGTGCGTGAGCACAATGGCGCGATTCACAAAGTTTCCTAATATGGCAACCAGTTCGTTGTTGTTACGGGCCTGGAAATCTCGCCACGTGAAGTCATTGTCCTTGGTCTCGGGGGCATTGGCGGTCAGCACATACCGCAGCACGTCCTCCTTGCCAGGAAATTCCTCAAGGTACTCATGCAACCACACGGCCCAGTTGCGGCTGGTGGAAATCTTGTCGCCTTCCAGGTTCAGAAACTCGTTGGCCGGCACGTTTTCGGGAAGTTGGTATCCTCCGTGGGCAAGAAGCATGGCCGGGAAAATGAGGCAATGGAACACAATGTTGTCCTTGCCGATGAAGTGGATGATGCGTGTTTCGGGATCTTTCCAGTATTTCTCCCACGTGTCGGGAAGCAGTTCTTTGGTGTTGCTGATGTAGCCGATGGGTGCATCAAACCACACATAGAGCACTTTGCCCTCGGCACCTTCAATGGGCACGGGGATGCCCCAGTTCAGGTCTCGGGTCACTGCACGTGGCTGCAAACCGCCGTCGAGCCATGACTTGCACTGGCCGTACACGTTGGGTTTCCATTCCTGATGATCTTCAAGAATCCATTTGCGCAATGCGGGTTCCCACTTGTCGAGGGGCATATACCAATGCTTGGTTTCTTTGAGCACGGGCACGTTGCCAGTGATGGTGCTGTGCGGATTAATCAGGTCGGTGGCATTGAGGTCGCGTCCACAGGCCTCACATTGGTCACCGTAGGCACGCTCGTTGCCGCAGTGGGGGCAAGTGCCAATGATGTAGCGGTCGGCAAGCCACTGGTCGGCTTCCTCATCGTAGAACTGTTGCGAGGTTTTTTCGATGAATTCGCCTTTGTCGTACAGTGTTTTGAAGAAGTCGGTGGCCGTTTTGTGATGGATGGCGCTGGTAGTGCGTGAATACACGTCAAACGAGATTCCCAACCCAGCCATCGATTCCTTGATGAGTTCATGGTACCGGTCCACAATGTCTTGTGGAGTGACCCCCTCTTTCTGTGCCTTGATGGTAATGGGAACTCCATGCTCATCACTGCCTCCCACCATGATCACGTCCTCGCCTTTGAGTCGCAGATAGCGGGTGTAAATGTCGGCAGGCACATACACGCCCGCCAGGTGGCCAATGTGCACTGGGCCATTGGCATAGGGCAACGCTGTGGTGACCAGCGTGCGACGATATTTCTTTTCATTTTCCATATTTCTCCAGAATTTTTGTGCAAAATTACAAAATTCCCTGCGAAAATCAAGGCATCATTGCCCGCAACTGCTTTGTGGGGCGTCTTGCAGGTGGTCAAAGGCGGCCAGGTCATGACGCCAGTCGGCTGGGATGGGGGCGGGTTGTCCGCACTCGAGGTCGATGTAGACCATGACGGTGTCGCAGGAGCATTTCACCTCGCCGGTGGCGGTGTTCACCAATTGCTGGGTCAGTGTGAAACTCTTGTTGCCAATGCGGCAAGTGCGGGTGTTGATGGCTATCGTCTCGTTGAAATAGGTCTGTGACTGGAAGTTGCAGTTCACGTTCACAATCATCACAGGCACATGGTGCCAGTCGATGTTCTCACCTCGCACATGGTTGAAATAGTCGCTCTTGCCCAGGTCAAAGAGTTGGAAATAAACGGAGTTGTTGAGGTGTCCCAGCGAATCAAAGTCGCTGAATCGCAATTGAACAGGGGTTGTACAGTGGAATTGAGGCATGGTTAGATATAAATTCGCACAGTTATTTAAAGACAATTTCCTTGATGATCTCGCGCCCCAACGCTTGGTTGATGAGTGTGATGATGCGCGAGCGGTGCATCATCAGTTCGTTGCGTAGCGGTGCGCTCGACAGGTGCACGGTCATCACTCCGTTGCGCACGTTGCGGCTGATGGTGTAGCGGTTGATGCCCGGTCCCACGATGTGCGGCCATAAAGCGCAGGCTCGGTGCTCATCGAGGGGAACGTCGAGATGTTCTTTGCGCAGCAAGTCCTGCACGATGTCGCCCACGGTTTTGGCTTCGGTGCGCTTCATGCTTCGCCTCCTTTCCCGTCGGGAATGACCTCACCGTTGGCGACAGTCATCATTCGGTAGTCACCGCTTTGGCGACGGATAATCTCATCGAGGTGTGTACGGTTGGTGTCGGTGATGAAAATCTGCCCGAACCGGTCGCTCGACACCACGTCGATGATACGCTCCACACGGTGGGCATCGAGGCGGTCAAAAATATCGTCGAGAAGCAGGATGGGCGTGGTGGTGCTCTCGGCTTTGATAAAGTCGAATTGAGCCAGGCGCAGCGCAATGGTGTAGGTCTTGCACTGACCTTGAGAGCCCGTGCGGCGCATGGGATGATCGCCCAGCAGCAAGTCGATGTCGTCGCGGTGCACACCACGCGTTGTGTAACCCAAAATCATGTCGCGTTCACGGCAAGCGTTGAGCACATCGAGCATGGTGGCGTTGTTCAAGTGACTCTCGTAGGTCATGTGCACGATTTCCCCGTCGCCAGCCACAGCACGGTAATATTCCATAAAAATGGGTGTGAAACGCTCCACCCAGCGTGCGCGGGTGCTGTGGATGCGCGTGGCGCAGTCACACATCACCTGTTCCACTGTTTCGTAGAGCAATGGATCGCGCATCTCGTTGCGAATCATCGAATTGCGGTGCTCTACCGCCTTGTTGTATCGGATGAGCGCTTCGAGGTAGTCTTTGTCGCTTTGGCTGATGATGGTGTCCATGAGCCGGCGGCGTTCCTCTCCCCCACCCCTTATCAAATCCCAGTCGAGCGGGGCAATCATGACAATGGGCAGCATGCCGATGTGCTGGCTCAAGCGCTGGTATTCTTTGCCACCGCGACGCACCACCTTGCGCTTGCCGCGCTGAAGGCTGATGGTGATATCCTCGTCCACACCACGCCGGGTGTAATGTCCTTGCAGCATCATGAATGGCGCGTCGTGCATGATCACGCTGCTGTCGGCCTGGTTCATGTGGCTTTTGCACATGCTCAGGTAGTAGATGGCGTCGAGCACATTGGTCTTGCCCATGCCGTTGTTGCCAATCAGGCAGTTCACCTTGGGCGAGAAGTCAAGCCGGGCCTCGGCAATGTTCTTGTAATTCAGGATTTGAAGGGAGTTCAGTCGCATGCTGTTCTTTCGGCAAAAAGTTGTCTATTCGAGGATGCCGTCATTGTCGACGTAGCGTTGGTACCAGGCTTTTTCGTCAAGGGTCTCGCCTTCCCACTGCTGTATCATGTTGTCGATGTACCAGTCACCGCGCTCAAAAACCAGCGGCAGGGTGATGAGGTCTTCCGATTCATCGGGTGTGCCGCCGAACTTGGTGATTTTTACCACGGCATTGGCTGTGTTTTCAGTGATGTCGTTCACACTCTGAACGGTCATCTTGGGTTCAGTCCATTCCTGGCCTTGTATCCAGTGGTCGGCGTCGACGACGAGGTCCCCGTTGCGCTGGGCGATTTCCATGGCCTTGTCCTGCAAGCGGTTGTATTCGCTCGACATATATTTGTGGTCATTTTCAATCAGCATGAAAGCGTTGCTGTACACATCGTTGTAGATGGCGTTGAGCCGCTGGGTGATGTACTCTACCGAATGCTTGCCGTCGGTGGTGACGCTTGTTTTTGCTGTGGCTTGGTTGGTGTTGTTGCCACAGGCAGCGAGAACAAGCACGGATGTGATGACGAAAATGTGTAATTTCATAAGTTATCTATTTTTGGTTGAAAAACTGTTGATAAATTTCGCTGATGGCGCGGTAAAAGACCGTGTAATTGAGGTGGGCATCAAAGTCGGACTTGGCTTGTGCGCCCATGCGCTGCCGTGCCTGCGGATTCTCGATGAGGCCCTTGATGGCTGCTGCCAGATGGAAATGGTTGTCGGGCGAAACGAGCAATCCGTTTTTCCCGTCACGCACATATTCGTGCTGGGCACCGTTGTTGGTGGTGATGTGCGCCTTGCCCTGCATCATGTATTCCAGATTGGCGATGCCCAGCGGTTCAGGGGCCACCGAGGGCAGTACCCCGAAGTCGCATTGGGCGATGAGTGCCTGCACATCGTTGCGAAAACCCAACAACGACACGTTGCGCAGCAGTTGGTTGGCCACGATGAAACCTTTGAGTTGGGCAAGAAATTTGGGCTTTCCGCTGCCCATCACCACCATGTGATAGGTGCTCTTGTCGAGTTGTGTGATGGCTCGGAGGGCCACATCGATTCCTTTCTCGTGGCACAGTCGGCCATGAAACATGATGAGTGCTTGCTGGGATGTTAACCCCAGGCGTTCGCGCAGGTTCTCTGCTGCTGTGGGTTTGGCAGGGATGACACTGTCGCGCAGCACGACGGCTGGGTATTGGTCGCGCTTGCGAACGCGACTCATGAACGTGTCGTGTGCCATTTGCGACACAAAAACAAAGAGGTCAATCGACTTGTAGATTTTACGGTACAAGTAGTTGTCGCGAGGACGGTCAATGTCGTGGACGGTCATCACAATGCGCGTGCCGTGCTGGTTCTCACTGATGCGGCGAGCCCACATGGCCGTGAAAGCATCACGAAATGAATGGACGTGCACGATGTTCTGCCCTTTGCGCAACAGGCGTGCAAGTCTTGTGGGGCTGTCGATGTCGGTGATTCCTTTCAGTGGCAGGATGGAAATGGGAATTTCCAGTTGCCGGAACCGTGTGAGTATGGCAGGGGTTTTGCGGCACACCACCTCGGTATAAAAATGTGGGTCGTGGCGCAGACGCGAGGTCAGGTCGTAGGTGTATTGTTCCACCCCACCCCAATTCTTTCCTGACGCTATGTGAAACACATTGATCATGGCTCGTCGTTGTTTTGGGTGAGGATGATGTGGGTCAGCGATGTTATGTCGGAGACGCCCACCTCACCGTCGTTGTTCACATCTGCCCGCAGCAGTTGCATGGGTTTTTGTGGTGAATGGTCCATGAGTATGCTCACCAATGCGGTGACATCGGAAACACCTACTTCGCCATCGTTGTTCACGTCGCCTTGTATCAGTCGCTCGTAGGCGTTCTGGTCAAGGTAGTCCATGCGTTTGTCAATCCACTGGAAGATGTATTCGAGTTCGGCGGCAAAGTTGAGTTGGTTGCGGGCAATGTCGGTGTCGCCGCTCCATCGTTGCTCCTCGCGCGCCGCTGCCCCGCTGGCGATGAGTGCGTTGATGCGTCGGGCATAGCGCTGTTTCAGGCTGTCGGTGTGCAACCACGTGTGCCGCAACTCGTTGTACCGTTTTTGCAGTATGGGATAATAAATGGAGTTGGGGTTGGTGGCTTTGTAGGTGAGTGCATGGGTATTGTGTAGCACCGGGCGTGTGGGCGACACCGTCTCGGGATGCAATGGGTCGTCGGTCCAGTTTTGCCCCACGGTGGTGTCAAGATCCCAAACGGCTATCGACAACCGCTTGTTGTCGGTGCGGTCATAACAGAACCAGTACTGGTTTTTGGCCAAGTTGTCGATGGCATTGAGCACATCGGTAAAAATGATGTAGTCGATATAAACAGGCATGTCGAAATACTCTGCAGCATGCTCATTGAAAGAGGATATCGAACTGTTCGACAACCATTTGGCCGCATTGTAGAGAACACTCCAATCGGTGGGGCTCACTTCCTCCAACTCGGGATACTTGAGTTCAAATCCGTCCCAAGTATCGAGATTATTGTTGTAGGATGCTGGCGTGAACATGTTCACCGACCGGCTCCACGACACGGCTTTCCACAATTGTCCGCGTACGGTCGTGCCAATGGAGTCTTCTTTGTATTTCTTGATTTTCACCTGCTTGCGGTCGAGGGCCTCGGTGAATGCGTAAATGCCGTTGTAACTCCCATTGAGCATCACCTCGACCATTTCGCCACGTACGCCACTGAGCGCTTTCTTCTCGCTGCCGATGTAATAGGGCTTTTGGGCCATATCGAGCCACAACTCAGTGGCAACGCGGTTGCGCACGCGTCCCATGTCGACTTGGCCGGCATCAAGAATCCAACTGTTATCCTCGCGCAAGCCAAAGAAAGATTGATCCTGTTTCAATCCCTGTTCATCGATAAACTTGATGTGGAAGTTGCGTTTGTGCTTGCCGTCGGTGTTGGTGGTGCCACCACGCCATTTGAGTTTGGCGGTGAGCCACTGCGACGTGATTTCGCCTGGCATGAGCAAGCGCACCAGTCCGGGTGCGTACTCGTAGCCAAACGTGCCTTCAAGTTCCAAGATGGGCAGTGAGGTGAACGTGAGTGTGCCGTGAATGGTGCTGTCGCCCACCAGTTTCACCGTCCATTGCTTGCCGCCTTCGATGGTGCCAAACTCCATGATGTCGCCATTGATGTGCATTTCCCCACCCAGGATAATCTCATCCCAATCCTTGTCGAGGGTTATTTTCGCCTGGAAATTGGTGCCAAACACTGAATCGGGCACGGAGCACAGGAATGTGCCCGTGCGGCTGTCGTTGACCACCGTCAATCCGTTGATGTGGAACTGTGCATGGGTGGGCAACGACAGTGATATGATCGTCAATATGAGAAGAAAAACTCTTTTCATGGGCACCAATTATGTCTTCCATGGCAACAATTGCTGTTGCCAATCGAATCGGGGATTTATCGCTTGACGCTCGATGGCGAGACTTGGCTTGCAAGTGCGGTGAGGTCCGAGATGTTCACCTCTCCGTCATGGTTGACGTCGGCAGCCGGCGAGGCATAATTTTTTCCGCACACCACCATCATCAGGGCGGTGAGGTCGGTTTCGGTCACTTTGCCGTCCATATCCACATCGCCCGTTTTCAGGGCAAATGTGTGGCTGTCCAGATAGGCCATGTGTCGCACAATCCAGCCCTGGAGATACCGCCACTCGTCCTCAAAGTCGAGTGGAGTGCCTCCCTGGTCGGTGCGTTGGGCGGCGGTCTCGCGTTGTGTGGCTCCCGAGCGGAACAGTTTGTCCATCACATGACCGAACCGCTCAATCATGTACTGTTCATTCAAGTAGGTGTGTCGCAGTTCATAATAGCGTTGCAGCATCCGCTGGTGGAAGTTGGACGGGTTGCATTGGAGCAGCCGCATCAGCACTTGGTCGTGATTGGAGAAATTGTCCAACAAGCAATGCTCGGGGCCCACCCGCGAGGCGTGGAAGGTTGTTTTCCAGTCTTGTCCCATCGAGGTGTCGAGATCCCAAATGGCCAGGGTGAGTTTGCGGCCTTCTTCGGTGTTGGCGTCGTAGCAGGCCCAGTACTCGTTCTTACCACCGTTGTCAAAGAGCATCAACGCTTCTTTGAAGATGAAATAGTCCATGAGCACGGGCACATCGAAACGCTGTTCAACTTGTTCTGCAAAAAGTTTGTTGTCCGCGGTGGCCACAAAGTCCACACCTTGTTTGAGCGCTTCCCATTGTTTGGCGCCACCTTCGTTAGTATCGGGATATTTCACCTCAAAACTTCCCCAGTCGCTATTGTCGTTAGGAATGGGAGTGGTTGTGTTCATCAGCGTGAGGTTGCTTCGGCGTGACGCTTTCCACAACATACCGTGCATCACGTCTCCACTGTGCTTGTGGGCCTCGTCGGGTTCGACGCATTCTGTCTTCATGAGTCTCATCTGCTTGCGGTCCATCTTCTCGCTCATGGTGTAGATGCCCACATACTTGCCGTTGCGTACCAGTTCCACGGCCTGTCCCCGCACAGCGTTGCGCGCTTTGGGAGCACGATCGGCATAGTAGGGTTTGCGAGCCATGTCGAGCCACAACTCGTTGGCCAGATGGTTGCGCACGCGCAGACGGTCAAGTGCTCCTCCATCGAGAATCCAGTTGTTGTCGGTCCTCAGTCCAAAAAGAGAAATGTCGAGTTTCTCACCATTCTCATCCACAAACTTGACGCTGTAGTTGCGTTTCTTGATGCCATCGTAGTTGGTCGATGATCCACGGTAGCGCACGTTGGCGCGCAAAGTCTGCGCTGGCATGTCGGGCTGAAGGATGTCGATGGTGTTGACGGTAAAGGCGGATTTCTCTACATCGCCTTGCATGACCACAATGGGCAGGAAGGTGAAAGTCAGTGCCGCAGTCACTGTCGATGTGGGACGTTTGGCGGTCAAGGTATAGGTCTGACCGGCCTTGACATTCTTCAACGTGAGTTTGCTGCCTGTTTTCACCTCTTGTCCGTCAAGGGTGACGTGTGTCCATGCCGAGTCGGCGTCGAGCGTGACCACGGTGTTGTAGTCGTGTCCGAATGCTGACTCTGGAATGGAACACAGGTAAGTGTCCGATGAGGCATCGAACACCACTCCCTGACCGTTCAGGACAAATTGCGCGTGAGCGCTCACCGCAGTCACGATGAGCGCTAACGCTATGGTAATGATGTGATTGTGTCGTATCATCCTTCTCTGAACAGGTCTTTGATGCCGCCCAGCGACCCCAGCAGGTTGGTGGCCTCATAGGGCAGGTAAACGGTCTTGGTCTTGTCGCCACTGGCAAGTTCCTCGAGCATCCCAATGTACTTTTGTGCCAGCAGGTAGTTGGCGGGATTGCTGCTCTTGCCCACGGCCTCGGTGATGCGGTCAATGGCAACGGCTTCGGCCTCGGCTTTGCGGATGCGTGCCTGTGCCTCGCCCTCGGCGCGAAGGATTTCGGTTTGCTTGTCGGCCTCGGCTTGATTGATGCGTGCGGTTTTCTGTCCTTCGGATTGGAGGATGGCGGCAGCCTTCTGTCCTTCGCTGGTGAGGATGGTGGCTCGTTTGTTTCGCTCGGCTTGCATTTGTTTCTCCATGGCTTGCAGCACGCTTTGCGGCGGTGTGATGTCCTGCAATTCCACGCGGTTCACCTTGATGCCCCACTTGTTGGTGGCATCGTCGAGCACTGCACGCAACTTGGTGTTGATGGTGTCGCGCGAGGTGAGAGTTTCGTCCAGTTCGAGTTCGCCGATGATGTTACGCAAGGTGGTTTGCGTGAGTTTCTCGATGGCGTTGGGCAAGTTGTTGATTTCGTACACAGCCTTGAAGGGGTCCACAATCTGGAAGTACAGAAGCGCGTTGATCTGTGTCTGCACATTGTCCTTGGTAATCACGTTCTGCTTGTCGAAGTCATAAACTTGTTCGCGCAAATCGATGCTGTTGGTGTAGTGGTAGCGTCCATTGGTCATGGCGATGATGGTCTTGGCTCTGTCAATGAACGGGATGATGATATTGATACCAGGTTTGAGTGTGGCATGGTATTTACCAAGCCTTTCAATGATTTTGGTCTCGCTTTGTGGAATGATGACAAGGCTCATTTTGACCACAACCAGGGCCAATATCACAATTACGATGAGAAGAATTGATAAAAAGTCCATTTGTTATAAGTGTTAAGTGTTAATTACTACGTGTTGTGTTGGAGGAATCATTGTTCATCGATGGGTTCCACGGTAAGGATGATGCTGTCCATGTTGGTGACACGCACACGGCTCCCCTTGTTGATGCGCTCGCCACTGGCACTCACGGCTTTCCAGTCGTCACCGTCGATGGCCACACGACCGTGTCCGTTGGCGTCGATGGTCTCACTCACTCTGCCCTCGCGTCCGATGATGGCGTCGGCATTGCTCAGCCGCTCATCCTTGGATTTGTGCAGATATTTGAGTGCGACAGGCCGCACAAATAGCAAGCAAAGTGCCGATGCCACGGCAAATGTGATGATTTGCACAGTGATGTTACATCCCACCAAGGCCGTGAGCATGGCCACCGCCGACCCTATGGAAAAACACATGATGAAAAAATCTCCTGAGAATAGTTCAAGAATAAGGCATACGATGGCCAGAATGGCCCACAGTTGCCACATGTTGCTTGCAAAATAATC
>CACZNP010000148.1 GCA_902782545.1 uncultured Bacteroidales bacterium | reverse complement strand
GACGGGGAGACTGGCGTCGCCGATGTCACAGCATTGGTGCAGATACTGCTGCAATGACCCATTGCAGCAACCATACGCAAGGCGCCCAACGGATTGGTCCATTGGGCGCCTTTGGCATCAGGGGATATCTCACTCCAATTCAGTGAGTATTTTCTTCAATTCCTCATCGGTCTGGGTGAGTTTTTGCTTGCAGATATCCAGCAATTCCTTCGACCTGCGGGTGTACTCGCTCAGCAAGTCAATGCTACACTGGGAATCCTGCATCTTCTTGACAAGTTCCTCCAGTTCGTTGACCGCTTGGTTATAGGTCAACTGTTTGTTGTCGGTATTTGCTTCCATATTATTGATTGTTAATGATTCATGGATTGATGGTGGAACGCACCTTGCCATCGCGGAAGTGGGTGGTAATCACGTCGCCTGGGTGCAATTCGCTGGCATCGGTCACAAACCGGCCGTTGCGCATCGTCAGCGAATAGCCACGGTTCAGAATATTGCGGGGAGAGAGCAAGGTCAACTTGTCGCCCAACGATTCCAAGCGCATGCGCTCACGCATCATCAGAGCATCGATGGCGGCAGTTATCTGCTCAATGCGGTGCGTCAGATTGTAACGCTCCGTGGCCACGCGGTTGGTCACCGTGATGGGGATGACGCTGTTGTAGTAAGCCAATTGCTCACGTGCGCGGCTCACGGTGTCACGCACAATGGTGACCACATTGTTGCTCAAGTCAACCAAGTGCGCCAGCGCATCCGTGCCCCGCTGTATGAGGAACTCGGCGGCGGCGGTCGGTGTCTTTACCCTGAGCGCGGCCACATAGTCAAGAACCGTCACATCGCGCTCATGTCCGATGCCAGTGATCACCGGCATGGGAAAACGTGCGATAGCGGCGGCCAAGTCGTAGTTGTCAAAGGCATTCAGGTCGCTCGTGGCCCCGCCACCACGGATAATGACCACACAGTCGAACAAATCCTTGTGGAGCCCTATTCGCTCCAAGGCACCGAGCACCGACGGCACTGTGGAGGCACCTTGCATCATGGCCGGAAACAAATGCGTGTAGAACTTCAAACCGTAAGGGTTGTTGTCCAACTGGTTCATAAAATCACCATAACCAGCCGCACCGGGAGCACTGATGACAGCCACGCACTGCGGGACTTTGGGCCATGGTAACTCTTTGTTCAGGTTGATGATGCGCTCTCGCGTGAGGCGCTCAAGGATTTCACGGCGCAGACGGGCCATATCGCCCAAAGTAAACTCTGGATTGATGTCGCTCACCACCACTTTCAAGCCAAACTGCTCATGATAGTTGGCACTGACTTTTACCAGCACTTTCATGCCTGTGCCAAAAGGCGAACCCGTCACCGCCTGGAAACGCGCACTCAACGAAGCGTACACATTGGCCCAGATGGCTGCGTTCACTTTGGCAACGGTCATGCCCGTGGAAGGATCCTTTTCAATCAGTTCCAGATAGCAATGCCCGCGACGCACCTGCACATCGCTCGTCTCGGCCTTGACCCATTGGCCCTGCAACGAGGCCTCGCGGTTGAGCACACCCTTGATGCGGTTGTTGTATTCAACAAGTGTCAGGGCATTGTCTTGGGGGCTGGAGAACAAACTGGACTCGGCCATAGCGCGTCAGTGTTTGAGGGGTTTTATGCGGGTTCCGTTCACCACAAATACCAAGGAGTCCACCACATGGGGACGGAATTGGGCAAAATCCTCTTTGGAAAGAAATTCCTTGAGGTGTTGACGAGCCACCAAGCGGCCACCGTCGATGAACTCCAGTTCCACTAAGGTGAACGGCAAAGTCTCCAACAATGACTGCCGTTGAGACTTGCTCACACGGGACAGGAAAAAGTCGGACAGCGACGGTTTTTTGAACTTCTTGCCATCGGGCAAACGCTCCCAACGTGTGTTGTAGAAAGTGATGCGGCTGTCGGGGACCGGCGTGCGCACCGTCTCAATCACGGCAATAACACTGTCCTTGCTCCCCTGTGTGAGCAGACGCAACTGCACAGTCTTGCTTTCGCTGGTCACAACGGTGATGGATGTGCTGTCCACAGCCGACAGACTGGTGCCGTTTCCAAGATTGTTCTGTGCCCACACAATCTTGCCGCTGTCAAAGTAATCAAGCAAGTCAAGACGGGTGTTGCTGGGCAACAAGGTGAAGATGCGTCCAGGCTCACTGGCAAAGAAGTCGCGAATGGTGCGACCTTGAATGGCTGTGAGCATGCACAGGATTGCACTTGAAAGTATCAGTATCCTCTTGATTCTCATCGTTTGTTTTTCTTCTTCTTGAATTTGGAAAACGGATCTTCGGGACGTTCAACACGCGAACGGCCCCGACGACCGCGACCTTGATTCTTCTCGGCGGTGGCAAACTGCTCCATGCGACGCTCACGGCGGTTTTTCTTCACTTCCACACCGGCACTTTCTTTGTGCTTGCCGCCGCGGCGAGAGTAATCCTTGCCCTCAACAGCCACTTCCAGATACAGTTTCCTGCCAAAGAACTCCTCGTTCTTGAGCGCGGCAATCACCTGACGGGCTTCGCCAGCCTGTACATCGAACAGCGAATAATCGGGCAATAAGTCAATGCGTCCCAGCCCAATGTGCTGGCCGGGTGTCTTGGCGTTAATCATGCGGATGAGATTCGAGGCATAGAAGCCATTGGCCTTGCCCACATTGATAAACACTCGCTCATACCCTTTCTCGGCCACTCGGCTGTCTTTCTCGCTGCGGGTGCGGGGAGGCTTCTTCTCGCCTCGCGCGCTCTTCGTTTTACCCTCTTCCACAATGTCGAGCACCGGGGCATTCTTGTAATAGTCGAGCAGACGGTTGAACTCCAGCGACAACAACCGCTTGAGCAAATCCTCACCACTGAGCCACGACAGTTTCTTGGCGATGCCAGGCAAGTAGGCGGCAATGTCGTCTTCTTGCACATCCACCTTCTCCAAACGGTCGGCGAGGCTATAGAGTTGCTTCTCGATGATTTCCTCTGCCTTGGGAACCTCTCGGCGCTCAAACTGCTTGCCGATGTGCTTCTCAATCTCCTTGAGTTTGCGGCGCTCACGGCTGTGGATGATGGCAATGCTTGTTCCCGTCTTGCCGGCACGGCCTGTGCGGCCGCTGCGGTGGTTGTACACATCGTTGTCATCGGGGAGATTGAAACTGATGATGTGTGTCAGGTCATCAACATCGAGGCCACGTGCTGCCACATCAGTTGCCACAAGCAGTTGCAAATTGCGTTCACGGAATTTCTTCATTACCATGTCGCGCTGGGCTTGCGACAAATCGCCGTGCAGGGCATCGGCATTGTAACCATCCTGTATAAGATTGTCGGCAACCTCTTGGCACAGGGCTCGGGTGCGACAAAAGACAATGCCGTAGATACGGGGGCGGCAGTCCACAATGCGCTTCAATGCCAGGTATTTATCATCGGCTCGCACCATGTAATAAATGTGACGCACGTTATCGCTGCTCTCGTTACGCGAGCCAATGACAAACTCTTGCGGGTTGTGCATATAGCGCTTGGCGATGCGAGAAATTTCAGGAGGCATGGTGGCCGAGAACAGCAGCATCTTGCGACCCTCAGGAATGTGAGACAGCACTTCGTTGATGTCGTCGACGAATCCCATATTGAGCATCTCATCGGCTTCATCCAGAATCACGGTCGACACATGCGACAAATCAACCTTGCCACGCTTGATCAAGTCGAGCAAGCGCCCTGGTGTGGCCACAACTATCTGAACACCACGGGCCAATGCGCGTATTTGACTCTCAATGCTCGAACCGCCATACACTGGCAGGATTCTAACGTCGGCCATGTACTTGGCATAATCGGCAAGATCGCTTGCCGTCTGCAAGCACAACTCACGGGTGGGGTCCAGGATAAGTGCCTGTGTAACATTGGTTGTGGTGTCCACACGCTGCAATGTGGGCAACCCGAAGGCCGCCGTCTTGCCCGTGCCCGTCTGGGCCAAAGCCACCACATCACTGTCCTCATGGAGCAAATGGGGTATTACTTTTTCCTGCACAGGCATTGGGTTAACAAAACCCAAGTCGTCAATAGCCCGCAACAAATCGTCACGGACACCTAATTCTTGGAAACTGAGGCTCAAAATTTTATTGTTTTAGGGAATTATTATTTCTTTTTTGTCGTTTTCTTCGTTGTCGAAGTCTTCTTGGTTGTCGTCTTGGCTGTGGTGGTGTTCGTGGCAGGAGCCGCTACCGTAGCGTATTTCTTCTTTACTTCGGGCAAGTACTTCTGGATGTCGGAGATGCGGGTCTCATGGCTGGGGTGAGAACTCATGAACTCGGGGATGTTGCTGCTCGACTGGGCCTGCATTTTCTGCCAGAAGGTGACCGCCACATCAGGATTGTAGCCGGCAATGGTCATCAGGATGAGTCCCATGTAGTCGGCCTCGCTCTCGTGCTTGCGCGAGAAAGGCTGCATCACTCCGTATTGGGCACCCAAGCCATAGATTTGCTGGGCAATTTGCTGGGTTTGGTAACTCTTGCCCTGTGTTGCGGCACCGACAACAACGGCTCCCACCTGGGCCATCTTCTGCTGGCTCAAGCGCTCATTGCTGTGTTTGGCAACGGCATGGGCCACCTCATGACCAACGACCACTGCGAGTTCATCGTCACTGTTCACAAGTTTCATGATACCCTCGTACACGACGATTTTGCCGCCGGGCATGCACCAAGCGTTCACCTCATCGCTCTTGACCAAGTTGAACTCCCAGGCAAAATTTTTCACTTCGCTTTCCATTCCATTGGCCTTGAGATAGGCCTCGGTGGCTGCTGCAATGCGCTGTCCCACACGGGTCACCTGGGCACTTTGCACTTGCTGGGTGCTGAGGGTGGCCGTTTGCATGAAACTGGTGTAGGCCGCCAGACTTGACTGGAGCACCTCGCTATCGCTCACCAGATTCAACTGCGAGCGACCAGTGATGGGGACTGAACTGCAACTGCTCAGCAGCAAAACTGCCACAGCCATGATGAATAATGCTTTCTTCATATCGTTTAATTTTGATTGTTGATAATTCACTTGATTTGCAACCTACAAATTTAGCATTTTTGCGCCAATAATAAAATTTTCAGTCACTATTTAACACAACAACGCATTTTCATCCATAAAAAACCGCACCACAAGCAAAACTCATGGTGCGGAACATCAGTTGTATATAATGTCAGGCGTCAGAACACCACTTTGGTTGTGGCGGTTCTTCCATTGGCATAGCGCGTCACCACA
Organism: uncultured Bacteroidales bacterium; assembly: GCA_902782545.1. Classification (GTDB taxonomy): domain Bacteria; phylum Bacteroidota; class Bacteroidia; order Bacteroidales; family Muribaculaceae; genus Sodaliphilus. Next base: position 1,725 of record CACZNP010000148.1, on the reverse strand, counting down.
ATGTTGACGCCGCTGAACGGTTTGTTGCTCATCTGGCCAGCCACGTTGCAATAAGTAACACTTGCCACCGTGTTGCTGATCACAGCCACTCCGTCAATGCCGGTTGCCACTTCGTCCATGGCTTTGACGATTTGCGATGGGAACCACATGTGAGCAGGCATTTTCGCGCTTGTTTTGACCTCGCCGGTAGCACTGTCATATATGTTCAACCAATAGTTGGTTGACGAATAACTTTGGAAGGTGCATGCCACAATGTCGCCCGTCTTGGAATCGGTCGTCACCACATTGCCGTAGTTCTGCTGCCGTCCTTCGTAGGTGATGAATTCTTTGGTGAAGGTCTGGGTATCGAAATCATATTTGCAAATATTCTTTGTCCCCTCACCTGCGCCGTAAACAATAGTGTTTGTTCCCGGAATAGCGGCAGGAGCACAGGGCTTGGGCGTGAACCAACTATTGGGAGAGGCTTGCGGAACGGTGTAGACCGTACCTGTGGTGTTGTCATCATTGATGAGCACAAATTGCTCTGTGTCGCTGGTCGAGGGGGTTCCCCAAGTGCAACTGTTGACTGCGGCAAACACCTTGTCATTGACAAGGAACACCGAAACCGCGTTGGCAACTTCAATGGTGGTGACCAACGAGTTTGTTGCCGGGTCTATCACCTGCACTCCGTCGGGTGTGGCCACATAGAGCAAGCCGTTGTGTGCCACCATATCGCCCGAGCCAGGACTATAGGTTGAGCCTTCTATTGCCGTTCCTTCCACTATACCCAGAGGTTGAAGCGTGGTCAAATCGTAAGCATACACCCCCATGTTTGTTCCCACAAAAAACTTGCCAGCGCTTTCCACCACGCCAATTCCACGGGTATCGGCATTTCCGTCAATCTCTTTGAAATTGGCAAGGGTTTGGAGTGTTTTAGCGTCAGCCACCACCAAGCGGCCGCCCTCTCCACAATTCTGCTTGGAGCAAATGAACAATTTTCCATCGGCCAATGTCCCAAACTGGGCAGTCATGCCCAGCGTATTGCCCGATGCACTCTGATAGACTTTGGTTGTGAACTCCCCGGTTTCATTGGAATAGAAATTGAGCAGTCCGGGTTCATTACCATACTGACCTTCGTTGATGATAAAGTAACCGTCGGTGTAGTTGTTTTCTTGAGCCCAGGCACACACCGTGAGAGCCATGGCTGCTACTGAAAGGAAAAGTTTTCTCATCACTTTTGACTTTAAAAATTATACAAATGGTTAACTAAAAACCTATCTTTAAAGCCTTTCGGGAAAGTACCGGCCATATCATACCGTGCAACAATGGCATGAAACGATGAAATCAGTATGGGATTTGACTACATCATCCATTGTATTGCCCGAGTCCAAATACCGCGTGGACTGTCCTGAAGGCGGAGTGGCAGGCAGGTCTTCTGACTTGTCTCCGTCGGTTCGCGCCTTCCCGGTGATGATGTAGTCTTGAATGGATGATTACAACCAGTGGCAATAAGCGAAGCGACAATTCTGGAGATTTACAGCAGCGGGTACTGTTCAGGTCTTACACCTGATTCCCTATTATTTCCTTGGCCAAAAACGACCTTGGAAACCTGTCACCGTTACGAAGTGCAAAATTAGCAAAATAAAATGAACCGGCAACCATTATTTCAAGAAAATTCAAGAATAACGATTGGTTTTAACTATCTAAAACAGTAGCATGTCATAATCCTGTCTCAAATCACTTGAG
>CACZNP010000147.1 GCA_902782545.1 uncultured Bacteroidales bacterium | reverse complement strand
GCAGGGCGCTCAAATCCGTCTTCGTCCTCGACATAGACCGTGTTGCCTTCCACACGGGCAACACGCCCGCCTCCCACATCATTGAGGAAGCGGACGATATCGTTAACTTTTACCATGATTGTTTTCTTTTTACTGTTCCAATAGGATACTCACCAGCATGGTGATGTCGGCAATGCCGGTCTCACCATCGCCGTTCACATCGCTACGCTCATTCTCCGAGAGATTGAGGACCAAATCCACCAGCAGGGTAATGTCGGCCACACTCACCTCGCCGTCGCCATTCACATCACCCTTCAGAACCGGCTTCGAGCCATAATAGAATGGGAATGGCTCGCTGTATCCGGTGGTGTGATAGCCGTCGTCATCGGCCCAAGTGCTGCTCGTGCGCAGATAGTAAACAGTACCATCGACCATCCGCTTGCTGCCCAGTTTGATATCGCTGGCGGGATAGTCCACCTCTGTGACTCCTCCTTCGAGACGTTCACTGAAGCGCGAGCGGCCCCAAGTGGTGGCCGATGACGAAATCTCGATGGTGTAGGCCAAAGCCCACGACTGGGGCTTGACGGACAGATGGTCGGTGGGAAGCAACACTCCGTTTGGCAGAGGCACCAGCATTTGCGGAGCCATGTGCGTGGTGGTGAAACTCACCGGCAGCGACACCAGTTCCACACCCTGTGTGGTGAGGCGAACGCGTGCATAGAAGGTTCCACCGGCTTCCAGAATATCATCGGGCACCAACAATTCACCCGTGGTCGAAGTGCCCGTGAAAAGAATGTCATCAAAAGCCTCGGTGCTCGAGATTTCAAAGGTGGCCTCCTCGGTCGTGCCCACGGTATACCACTTAGCGGTGAACGTGGTGTTCATATCGGTGGCCCCATCCTCGGGATAAGTGATTGTGAGCAATTTGGGAGTGATTGCTCGCACCTCGCTCACGCCACTGAAGTGTCGTGGAGCATTGGACTGAACACGCCAATACTGCTGGGTTTCGTGGCTCAATTTGGTGAACTCCACCGAACTTACCGATGTCCCTGCCACAGTGACACGCTCTAAGGCAGGAGTGAAATCCTCGTTGTCACAAATCTCGACGGTGTAATCCTCAGCGCCATCAACAGCCGTCCATTGGAATGAGAAGGGGGTGTCGATGGTGGCGCCAGCCTCGGGAGCCACCAACTCGGGACCATCCAGTTGGTCATAGTCAAGAGTCAGCAGCACCGGGTCGTACTCATTGCCCACACGGTCGAGCACACAAACGGCATATTGATAGTCGTTGCGGTATTCTTCGGGAATCGTGAAGGTGGTCGCATAACTCATTCCCAACAGATACTCCACCTGCTTGTTGAAGGTGGACTGGTTCATGGTGCCGGGAAAAGCGTAAACCGTATAGCGCACGTTGTCGTAACCATTCCAAGTGAGGTTGTCGCCCTCGCGCGACAGGTTCTGCACCAAGCCAGGGTTGTTGCCTTCCTTCCAGGTCATCAACGGCGGCAGGGCCGGGCGGGAGTAGGAAGTGGACAGCAGTTTGCGCGCCAGGCTGGGCTTGCTGCCCACACGATACAGATACTTGCAAGAGTAGAATATCGAGCCCGGGGCATCCTGCAGGTTGGTTTCGCGGGTCATTTCCACTTCATCAACATATTCATTGAGAAGACCTTGTGTGGCGTTGGAGGTGATGTCGCTGATTGAGTGTGAAATGTAAACGTGACGTCCAAACTTCTTCGCCACCTTTCCCCACCACGGGGTGATTTTGCCAAAGTCGGCTGTGGCCCCAATGTGCCAATAGACTTGCGGCGACATGTAGTCGATGCTGTGATCGTTGTACCATGCCAGCGGGTCGCTGAAGATGCTGTTGTACTGCCAGTCGCTGCCAGCCGGGCAAGGATCAACACCGTATTTCGAAGCCACGGCACTGCTCGACGCGGCCACACCGGCGGGTGAGATACCAAAACGCACCTCGGGACGCACTTCCTGTATCATGTCGTAGACGGCACGCACCATGCGGTTGATGTTGGCGCGCCGCCAATCGCCAAAAGTCATATCCACACCACTCTCCTGCCATTCATCGTAGTCATCGGCCGAACTGTCGGTGGGAATGCCGCTGGGATAGAAATAGTCATCGTAAAGAATGCCATCCACATCGTAGTTGGTGATAATTTCCTTGCACACGTTCACAATGCGGTCAATCGTGCGTTGCTGGGCCGGGTCAAGGATAATATAGGTGCCATAGGAAATGAGCCATCCGTTGTTCTTCAGTTCCTGATCCTTGGGGGTGTTCCAGTCGGTACCCGTGCTGAATCGATAGGGGTTGACCCAAGCATGGCACTCCATGCCGCGCTTGTGACAGCCTTCCACCACATATTGCAACGGGTCGTAACCCGGGTCTTGTCCACGGGTCCCGGTCAAGTAACTTGACCAAGGCTCATAACTGGACTTATACATGGCGTCGCACATCGAGCGCACCTGGAAGTTCACTGCGTTGAAATTGGCCACCTTTAACGAGTCAAGCATCTTGTCAATCTCACCTTGCTGAACGCTTGGGGCTGCCCCTATTGTGGGCCAGTCAAGAGCCCACACAGTAGCCACCCACGCCGAGCGGAACTCCTGCTTGGGCATGCCATAAGCAAACACCTGCATCCACAGCGACGCAAGCAACACGGCAATTATCAAGCGATTGCCACGCAATCCAGTTGTCTTCATTATCTTAAAGATTTGTTGTTAATTCTTAAAAAGTTTATAGCGCAAAGATAGGTCAAAAAAAGCAATTGCCCTATATCCAAGGGCTTAAAAAAGCCTAAAAAGACGGTTTGCGTTCTCATCGGTGCGCACCGACACCTCATCGGCACACACCCCAAGGCTCCGCGCAACAAAGTCGCAAATGTAAGGAATGAAAGCACTCTCGTTGCGCTTGCCTCGACAAGGAACGGGTGCCAAATAGGGGGCATCGGTCTCCAAAAGCAAGCGATCCAGGCCCACTGCGGGAAGGATGTCGGCCACGGCCGATTTTTTGAAAGTGACAATACCGTTCACCCCAAAGTAGTAGTCGCCGTGACTTCGCACACGCTCCACGTCGGCCACAGAGCCTGTGAAACTGTGAAACACGCCACGCAAGGGTTCATGGATACCTTCCATCACCTCAAGGGTTTCGTCGAGACTGTCGCGCACGTGCATAATGAAGGGCAAGTCCAGTGCCACACACCAGCGCAATTGCTCTTCGAGTGCCAACATCTGTTGCTTGCGATAGGTCTTGTCCCAGTAAAGGTCGGTACCGATCTCCCCCACTCCCACATAACGATGCCTGTCAAACAGCAGCCGCAACTGCGAGAGCGCATCGGCATAGTCTTCACGCACCTCTTCGGGGTGAAGTCCCATCGCCATCGACACATAGTCAGGATAGCGGTCATGCAGTGCCTGCAAGCGGTCTACGCTGGAAAGGCCTTCGTTGGGCAACACAATGTGGCGCACTCCGGCAGCCTGTGCACGGGCAACCACCTCGTCGCGGTCGGCATCAAAGGCATCACAATAGATGTGGCTGTGGGAATCAATCATGAAGAGCCCTACTTCACACGGTTCACCAATTGATGGATGAATGCGACAAACGCATTGCGGCCATCCTCACTCATGCTCACCCGTTGCAATCCATCAAGAGCCAGCGCGGTGTAGTGGTCGATGGCATCCTCGGCAAGTTGACGCACACCCAACCGCTCGTACAATGCCGTAACACCTTGCACCTTGAAGTCGGGCATCACTTTTTTCTCGGTGAGCCAGTAGTTGAGTTCTTCTGCGTCTTCGCCCTGTGCGCGTTGCAAGGCATTGATCAGCAGGAAGGTTTTTTTGTTGTTCAGGATATCACCACCTGTAGCCTTGCCAAAGGTGGCAGGGTCGCCCCACACATCGAGCACATCATCACGCAACTGGAATGCAAGACCCGTATTCACGGCCACCTCGCTGATGGCATCCACATCGGCAGCGGCTGCACCGGCCACCAGGGCACCCACTTGGCAGGCACAGCCCAGCAAAACCGAGGTCTTCAGGCGTATCATGTGCATGTATTCATCTACCGTCACGTCGTTGCGACGCTCAAAATCCATGTCCCATTGCTGGCCTTCGTAAATTTCCATGGCGGTGCGGTTAAACACGTCCATCACCTGTGCCATACAGGTTTGGGGTGCCTTCGACACCCACTGCATGGCAAGGGTGAGCATGGCATCGCCGCTCAAGATGGCCACATTGTCACACCACTTGCGATGCACGGTAGGCTTGCCGCGACGCACATCGGCACGGTCCATCACATCATCGTGCAGCAACGTGAAGTTGTGAAACAATTCCACCCCCACCGCTGGCGGCAACACTTCATCGATGTCGCCACCCATGGCATCACAGGTCATCAATGCCAGCACAGGGCGAATGCGTTTGCCGCCCAGCGACATGGTATAGGCAATGGGGTCATAGAGCCGCGCCGGTTCCTGGGGATAAGGTATTGCGTCAATCACCTCATTCACTTTGTCAAGATATTGTTCAAAGGTCAGCATGGCGATACTATCTGTTAGAGGTTTTTTCTTTGTACAAATTCAGCAACCACTGGTTTTGCTCATCGATGGTCATGTGGGAGTTGTCCAGGACAACGGCATCGGGAGCCTGGCGCAACGGGCTCTCCTCGCGGGTGGTGTCGAGGCGGTCACGCTCTGTCACGTTTTGCAACACTTCCTCCAGTGTGGTCGTGGTGTCGCCCTTGGCGCGCAACTCATCGTAACGGCGCTGGGCACGCACTTCGGCACTGGCAGTGACAAAAACTTTCATCTCGGCATCGGGAAACACCACCGTGCCTATGTCACGGCCATCCATCACGATGCCCTTGTTGCGGCCCATGGCTTGCTGCTGGCGCACCATGTCACGCCTGACAAAACCGATAGCGGCAACCGTGCTCACCACGGCACTCACTTCCATGCCGCGAATCTCACGCTCCACATTGCGGCCATTCAAATAGGTGTCGCTGCGGCCCTCTTTGTTGGGGCGGAAGGTGATGCGGATGTCGGCAAGCCGTTCTTGTAAAGCCTGCTCGTCGACCACCCCATTGTCAATCAATTGATTCTCGATGCAAAACAGGGCCACGGCACGATACATGGCGCCAGTGTCCACATAGGCATATCCCACCTGGCCTGCCAGCCACTTGGCCATGGTGCTCTTACCTGTCGACGAGAAACCGTCGAGGGCTATGGTAATTTTTTTCTTTTTCATCGTCATGTCGGTGTTAATGGTTAAGTAGTGCAAATATACGATATTTTTTTTACCTTTGCAGAACAGATTCTGACTGAGATGATGAAAAAAGTGATTTTCGGTTTTCTGATGCTGGTGGCCGCCTCGGCATGTCACCATGGTCCGGGGCACTCTCCTCGCGAGCAAGAGGCCCGCGACCGTGCGGCACAAGCGGCTGCAGCCGTTGTGGCCACGGACCATGCCGACACACTGGCATTGCAGCAGGCCATTCTCGATGCAAAGGCACAGCAAAGCGAGTACACCCTGATGGGCGACACTGTAGCGGTGAGGGTCTTCGAAGAGTCGTTCCGCGACCATCTCCGCCAGCACGACCAATCCCTGTTTCAAGCCATCTTTTCCCCAAACCCCTGAAATTCCTTTGACCCATGAAGAAACAAATGATAATGGCTTTGCTTGCCGTGATTGCACTCACCGCCTGCGACAACGCGCGCAAACAGGGCGAACAAGCCGGACGTGAACTGATTGCGGCATGGGGCGACACCGCTGCCATGCGACACATTGTGGACCAATATGAGCGCGACCGTGAAGCCTTGTCATGGCCCTGGCAGCGCAGTGCCATGAATCGCGCTTTCTCTCAACAACTGTTTGCCACTGGGCGTGACTCGCTCATCCAGGCAGCCTATATTGTGGCACTCGAGCCCAACGATTTTGCCGAGGTGAAAGTGGGGCCCATGGTCGACGCCTTCCTGCACGACGAGTCGTTGAAGCCTTTGGGAGAGTCCTACGAGTACATCAACATCATTCACTGGTTGGGGCAAACGCTTGGACGCGAAGAGGTGGTCCAGGTTTTTGACCGCCGTGTGGACTCGGCTGCCAACGCACTGCCCATTGCCGACCAAATGAAACTTTACAGCAAATCGTGCACCCCTGCCGTGCTGGGTGCCGCATTGGCCGTTGACGCCAACCAACCCAACGCCGACATGGCCGACATTGAGCAACGCATCGAGTTGCTCAAGGGCATTTACAACGCGGATGAATTCACCGCCTTTGAACAAAGTTACAATGCCAGCCGCAAACAGTAAGCAACCATGGACAATAACACATTGCCAAAAATAGAAATCGACAACGGTTCGGGGTTCTGCTTTGGTGTGACACGCGCCATCAGCAAAGCCGAGGAGGAACTCAACTCCACTGGACATCTTTATTGCCTGGGCGACATTGTTCACAACAGCAACGAAGTGGAACGACTCAAAAGCATTGGGCTGGAAACCATCACTCACCAACAGTTCGAACAACTGCACGATGTGAAAGTGCTGTTGCGGGCGCACGGCGAGCCTCCTGAGACCTACGAGACCGCACGACGCAACAACATCGAGATTATCGACGCCACCTGCCCAGTGGTGCTCAAACTGCAACAACGCATCAACAAAACCTACAACAGCAGCGACGAACAGGCACCGCAAATCGTCATCTACGGCAAGCGGGGACACGCCGAAGTCCTTGGACTGGAAGGACAAACCCACGGCACAGCACTCGTCATCGAGAGTATCGACGAGATTGACAAAATTGATTACTCACGCAACATCTACCTCTATTCACAAACCACCAAGTCGGTCGACGGGTTCAAGCGCATTGTGGAGGAAATCAGCCGCCGCGTGCAGCCGGGCGTGTCGTTCCAGAACTATGACACCATCTGCCGGTCAGTGGCCAATCGCATCCCTCAAATCCGGCAATTCGCGCGCCAGCACGAACTCATCCTGTTTGTGTGCGGTAACAAGAGCAGCAACGGACGCATCCTTTTTGCCCAATGCCTTGATGCCAATCCCAACTCGCACCTCATCAGTAATGAAAGCGAAATCGACGACAATTGGCTTTTGGGCAAGCAACGTATCGGCATCTGCGGAGCAACATCCACGCCGCGATGGCTCATGAACCGCGTGCGTGATGCCATCCTGTGCCGCACGAAAAACAACCAACCCACACAATAAATCTTTTGGAGCAACAATTATAAAAAATCGGCAGATTTTACACCTTTTTTGTTGATTTTTTGTACCTTTGCGTCCAAATCAATTCACAAATGTAATGACCAAGCGCACGCTTTTCATCATTATTGCCTTGCTGGTGGTTGTGGACATCGCAGCCGCTTTTTGGTACTTGGCGTTGCGAATTGAAAACAGTGGGCAGAGTTCCGACTTGTTCTCTTCAACCGACACCTCGGCGATTGCCACAGCCGACACCATTATTGAGAGTACGGTCGCCGATGTTTTCAAACTCACATCTCACGAGGCGCTGTTCGTCACACGCGAAATGGCGGGTGAGCGAAAAACCCCATTGCTCAGCGTGAAGCGGGCTCAACTGCGGTGGCCCGCAAGCGTGAACGGGAACGACAGCCTCGCCAACCTGGAACGTGAGTTGTTGCGCAAAGCCTTTGGACGCAACTATGGCGATGTGAGCGATGCCATCGGCATGTATCTTGATGAACCGCAATTCAACTTTGGCAACGGGCATGACTATGTGAAGGTGAACTCGGTCCCCGACGGCATTCCGGCCAAACACCGCAATGTGCGTTCAGTGTTCGTTTACCCTTATTCCACATCATTCGCCTTGCTGGTAATGGAAGTTGACCGTTACGAGTCAAATGGCGAATCCCAATCCAAGCACACGGCCTATGTGCTCTATGACCGGGTGAGGCAACACGTCATTGAGCGTTCGCAAATCCTTATGGCCGAGCAGGAAACCTCGTTGCTGTCGGTCATCAACAAAAAAATCGCCAAACTCAATCAGGAAAAGAATGTGGATTTGCTCAGTGCGTCGCAAGTGCCCGCCGAGATTTGCCCGGTGCGGTCAGGCATCATGTTTGAATTTCAAGAAGGGGACATTGCCCCGGCAAGCAAGGGGGTCATTGACATCGTCATTGATTATGACCAACTGAAACCTTTCCTCTCCGAGTCATTCAACAAACTGGTGGCCAGCAATGGCGGCTACTGGGAATACAAAGCCTTGCGGCCCTGACAATCGCCAGAGCCACTGTTTGTCACCTCATTTCGACAGGATTCATTGCCGCGACACTTCGTCGAGGGCCTGCTGCGAGTGCTTTTCGTAAGCCTCAACAATGCGCTGCACCAACTGATGGCGCACGATGTCCTTCTTGCCAAACTCCACTCGGGCAATCCCTTTGACACCTTCAAGAACCCTCAGCGCGTGAATCAGGCCCGATGTGGTCGTGCGGGGCAAGTCGATTTGCGTCACATCGCCGGTGACAATCATTTTTGAGCCCATTCCCAAGCGGGTGAGGAACATCTTGATTTGGTGGGTGGTGGTGTTTTGTGCCTCATCCAGCACAATGATGGCATCGTTCAGCGTGCGGCCGCGCATGAATGCAAGGGGCGCAATCTGGATCACATCGGTTTCCATGTATTCCTTGAGTTTCATGGGCGGAATCATGTCCTCCAACGCATCGTAGAGCGGTTGCAGATAGGGGTCAATCTTATCTTTCATGTCGCCGGGCAGGAAACCCAGTTTCTCGCCAGCCTCCACAGCGGGACGCGACAAGATGATTCTTCGCACCTCGCGGTTCTTCAACGCCCGCACAGCCAATGCCACCGCAAGATAGGTTTTACCTGTTCCTGCTGGACCCAGCGCAAACGTCAAATCGTTCTGCCCCACCAACTTCACCATGAGTTGCTGATTGGGAGTGCGGCCACTGATGGGCTTGCCATTCACGCCATAAATGATCACATCGTCCATCTTCAGTTCCTTGGGTGGGGCACCCTTGATGGTGTCGATGATCACATCCTCGGGCAGTTGGTTGTACTTCACGCAATAATCGGCCAACTCGCGGATTTTCTTCTCAAACTGGGCCGTCTCATTTTCATCGCCTATCACCGTGATGACACTGCCGCGGGCGGCCATGCGCAACTTGGGATAGAGGTTACGAATGAGTTGAATGTTGCTGTTGTTCACCCCGTAGAACATGACGGGGTCCACATGGTCAATAATGATGTGCCGTTCAATCATAATCTCAGAACATCTGGTAAGTGGTGGTGAGCACCTGGAACTCGGTGCGACGGTTGATTTGGTCGGCTGCTGCCTTGTCCTCGTCGCTCAACGTTTCTATGAAGGCTTCATCGAGCAAGGTTCCTTCCTCAAACTGCGGATACTGCTTGTTGATGCGTTTGGTCACCGTCTTGGGGCGGCTCTTGCCATAACCGTGTGGCTCGAGCCGGTCGGCCGAAATGCCATGGGCCACAAGATAGTCGACAACACTCTTGGCGCGACGTTGCGACAAGCCCTCGTTATATTTCTCCGAACCGATGCGGTCGGTGTGCGATGCCATCTCAATGGCAATATTCGGGTTGTCCTTCATCACTTGCACCATCTCATCGAGGGCCTCTTTTGACTCGGGGCGCAGTGTGGCCTTGTCAAAGTCATAGAAAATGTTCTCGATGACTTGAGGCTTGGTGATGGCAGCCAGCACAAAGTCCACACCATATTCGGCGTCGGCCTCTTCGGGGTCGCTCTCAAACTGTTGTTTGCCGTTGAGGTAACCCGGAGCACCGGCCATCATCACATATTTCACACCGCGTTGCAAATCGAAGCGGAACGACCCGTCGGGCTTGCCCGCGGCCTTTTGGTTGCTGCCGTCGTCACCCACAATGCGTATCACGGCATTGGGCACCGGCTCATCGTCCTTGTCAAGTACAAAGCCGCTAATCCAAATCTTCAAATCGGGTTTCTCAAAACTGAATATGTGGTCATAGCCACGGGCATCGCCACGGTTGCTCGAGAAGAAGCCGCTCTCGCCCTGGCCATAGGTGATGCCGAAGTCGTCGTACGGTGAGTTCATGGGCGACCCCATGTTCTCAATAAACCACGCACCCGAGGGTTGCAATGTGGCTTTGAACAGGTCCAGCCCACCCATGCCCGGATGGCCGTCGCTGGCAAAATACATGATGCTGTCGGTGCGCATATAGGGGAACCTTTCATTTCCCGGCGTGTTGATTTGGTCGCCCAAGTTTTCCAGTGTGCCGTGCTTGTCCTTGATATTGATGCGCCACAGGTCTTTGCCACCCTGGCCACCTGGCATATCGCTGGCAAAATACAGCCACACGCCGTCGGGACTCACTGCCGGGTCACCATAGGCGCTGAGCGTGTCGGCAGTGATTTCAAACCGCTGCGGGGCGCTCCACGAGGCCTCGCTGCGGGTGCTGGTATAAATCTCCACTGTGCTGGGAGCGTTCTTGCGGATGGCCTTGGCCAAATACATGGTGGAGCCGTCGGGACTGAAGGCGGTCACGCCCTCGTCCTGATCGCTGTTGAGTTCCCCTTCCACAAGTTCCGGCCGGGTCCACTTGCCTTTGTCGTCTTTTTTGGAAAAGAAGATGTCGCTTTTCTTGGTGCCGGTGATTTCGCTTTTGGCATCGCCAGTGGCCTTCTCGGTAGATGACGTGAAATACAACTGGTCAAACTCCGCACCCAGGAACATCGGGCAAAAGTCGGCACGCCGCGAATTGAACAGTTTGGCGCTCTTCACAATGTAGCGCGACCCCTCTTTTTTCCATTTGGGAGCCAACTGACAGCCACGGATGCCGTTCTCGGCGAGCCAGTAACCCGGCTTGATGCTCAGGTAGCGGTTATAGTTGTCGATGGCTTCCTTGTAGTTGCCCTCGTGCTGCTGGGCCTCAGCAAGGTAGAAGATGGCCGAGGAATCCTCATATTCGTAGCGCAAGGCGTTCTGGAAAGCAGCAGCAGCCCTCGAACTCTGGTTCAAGGCACGATGGCACAATCCCATTTTAAAAGCCACTTCGCCACGAATCCACCGATCGTCACGGCTCTTGTACTTGTTGTAAAGTTTGCGGTAGATGTTGGCCGCATCGTTGTACTCACCGCGTTCCAGAGCCTCATCGGCATCTTTCATTTTGGCGGTCTTGCACGATACAGCGCCCAATGCCATGCCTGCAATCAGCACAGCCACAAGCATGTGAATATGTCGTTTCATCAGATTCATGCGATTACTATATAAAACGCATCACCTATTGTTTTTATTTTATGGGAGTTCAAAAGAAATTGCATTATCGCCCTGAGCATATTATTTCGATAAAAAACTTGCGAATTCAGCGCATAAAGGTTACTTTTGCACATACCTAAAACAACAGAAAACAATGAATCCAATAGCAGACCGTGTACAGGCTTTGGCGGCGAGTGCCACACTGGCCATGTCGCAAAAAAGCGCCGAACTGAAGGCCCAAGGCATTGATGTGATTAACCTTTCGGTGGGTGAGCCCGATTTCCACACTCCCGACCACATCAAGCAGGCTGCCAAGCAGGCCATCGATGACAATTTCTCTTTCTATTCCCCAGTGCCAGGTTATGCCTCGCTGCGACAAGCCGTCAGCGGCAAATTGCGCCGTGAAAACGGCCTGGATTATGCTCCCGATCAGATTGTTGTGGGCAACGGAGCCAAGCATGAGTTGTGCAACGCCATCATGGCTATCGTCAACCCCGGCGATGAGGTGATTATCCCCACTCCGGCATGGGTGAGTTATGTGCAAATGGTGAATTTGGCTGGAGGAAAGAGCGTCCTGGTCCCTGCCACCATCGAGCAGAATTTCAAAATCACCCCCGCCCAACTGGAGGAGGCCATCACACCGCAGACCCGGCTGGTGGTCATCTGCTCGCCATCGAACCCTTCCGGGGCCATCTACAGCCGCGACGAACTCCGTGGGCTGGCCCAGGTGCTGCAACGCCATCAGCAAGTGATGATTATCGCCGACGAGATTTATGAACACATCAACTATGTGGGGCGCCACGAGTCAATCGCACAATTCGATGAGGTGCGCGACCGTGTGGTCATTGTCAACGGCGTTTCCAAGGCTTATGCCATGACCGGATGGCGCATTGGCTACATTGCCGCTCCGTTGTGGCTGGCCAAAGCCGTGACCAAGTTGCAAGGACAATACACCAGCGGTGTGTCGACCATTGCCCAGAAAGCCGCCGAGGCAGCCTATAACGGTTCGCAAGACTGTGTGGAGCAGATGCGGCAAGCCTTCATGCGCAGGCGTGACCTCATCGTGTCGCTTTTGCAACAGATTCCCGGACTGCGCCTGAACGTGCCCGAAGGGGCGTTTTACGTCTTCCCCGATGTCTCGGCTTTCCTGGGAACACGATTCGGTGACCAAGTCATTGACACCGACAGTGACCTCGCGCTGTATCTGCTCGACGAGGCCCATGTGGCCACAGTGGCGGGAAGCGCGTTCAGTTGCCCGGGCTACTTGAGATTGAGTTACGCCACCAGCGACGAAAACCTCACCGAAGCCGCACGACGCATCAGCGAGGCATTGGGCAAACTGCAACGATAACCCCCACCTTCACTGCTACTACGATTCGCTGTGGAAGCATGACCTGTGTCCCAACAATAATTACAAAACAACATGATTGACCAGATTATTGAATTCAACAAGGACTTTGTGGCTCAAAAAGGCTACGAGAAATACCTGGCCGACAAGTACCCCAACAAGAAATTGGCGGTGCTTTCCTGCATGGACACCCGGCTCACCGAACTGCTCCCCGCTGCACTCGGGCTGAAAAACGGTGATGCCAAAATCATCAAAAATGCCGGCGGACTTGTCATCTCGGCTTTCGACTCGGCCATGAGAAGTCTCATTGTCGCCATCTACGAGTTGGGCGTGCAGGAAATCATGGTGGTGGCACATTCCAATTGCGGAGCATGCCACATGAGTTTCGACCACTTCAGCGAACAAATGTCGGCAAGGGGTGTGACCGAAGCCACGCTCAACACCATCGAAAAATGCGGGGTGGACCTGCATCGCTGGCTTGAGGGGTTCAAGGACACGCCCACCTCGGTACGGAAGACGGTGGAAACCATCAAGACCCATCCCCTCGTCCCCGCCGATATTGTGGTGCGGGGATTCATCATCGACTCTGCGACGGGAAGCCTTGAAGAAATCCAATAAACACCCGCATGGCCAGTAACAAGGACTTTGTGCAGTACATTGCCGACCAATGTGCCGGTGCGGGCGAGATAACGACCCGGAAAATGTTCGGCGACTATGCCGTCTATTGCGAGGGAAAACTCTTCGCTCTCATTTGCGACGACCGGTTTTACCTCAAGCCCACCGAGCAGGTGCGCTCTTTGTTGCGCAACGCATGTTTGCAGCCGCCTTACGACGGGGCTAAGGATTATTTCCTCATCACCGATGTGGACGACCGCGACTACCTCTCGATGCTTGTCACCGCGACCTGCAAGGCACTTCCCGACGCAAAACCGAAGAAAACCAAGAAAAATTCGACCTGAATGCAATTCTCCACTGCAAAAGAAATCATCTCCCAAATGGAGTCGATGCGCAACGAAACGCAACGACAGGGGTTGATGCGTTTCTTCAAGACCGGCAAGGGGGACTATGGCGAGGGAGATGAATTCTTGGGGCTGAAGGTGCCACAAACCAGGGCCATTGTCAAACAGATATCACACTTGCCTTTGGAGGCTGTCCCCGAACTGCTGAACAATCGTTATCATGAGATACGCCTATGCGGATTCCTCGTCCTCGTCAAGTATTTCGAACGGCTCACCACAAAGCGTTTGCACGACGATGCGAAAGCCATAGGCCAGCGCGATGCAATTGTCGGGATGTACCTCAATCACGCCGATTGCGCCAACAACTGGGATTTGGTCGATTTGTCGGCACCCAGGATTTTGGGGCACTGGCTGATGCTGCCCACACAACTTGGCGACAAGCGTGCCATTGTGGATGCCCTTGCAATGAGCGACAACCTCTGGCGGCAACGCATCAGCATGGTGTGCACGTGGATGACCAACCGGTTGGGCGACCCGTCATGGTGCTTGCGCTATGCCGAGATGCACCTGCAACACCCGCACGACCTCATGCACAAGGCTGTGGGCTGGATGCTGCGCGAAATGGGCAAGCACAACGGCATGGACCTCTTGCGCGACTTCCTTCACAAGCATGCCCACCACATGCCACGCACCACATTGCGTTATGCCATCGAGAGAATGCCCGACGACGAACGTAAGCGCTGGATGCAATGAATCACCCACCATGACGAAGAAATGAATCACAAGAATAATCAATATGGATCCCATTATCACTTTTGCCAAAGAAAACGTGCAACTCATCAGCCTGTTGGTTGGCTTG
>CACZNP010000146.1 GCA_902782545.1 uncultured Bacteroidales bacterium | reverse complement strand
TCATCTTCCTTGACGTTGACTGCGGGTGCCGTGGAATTGGCACGAGGCATCAAATCAGTGTTCAGAAAATCATCAAATACTGTTGGAAACCAACCGTTTTTAAACATTACTGGTAACATAATCAATACCTCCAATTTTTGTTTTAAATGTTCATCAATTTTAATTGTCGGCTCGGTGTCGATTACCAAGCCTTCGCTGTAGATGGATGCACACTTTGTGCCAAAACAGGAAGGGGTGCCAAGTTGACCACAGGCATGGCCAAATTGGCACCAAAATGGACAATTTTGCATCCTTCGGTGAACCGAAGACGGGTGTCAGTAGGTGAGTCCTGGCTTGTTGGGGTTGTAGCCGCCATGGACAATGCCCTGGGCAGTGTAGTCGATGCGCTGAATCAGGTTGCCGTCGGGGTCGTAACTGGAGATGGAGTAATCGCTTTTGAGTTCGTGGTGGATGGCCCGCGCCGAGAGTCCTTTGAAAATGGGTTCCACAGCATCAATCAGGAGAACGTGGGTGGGCGATGTTTCCTGGTCGGTGTACTGGACGATGGAGATTTCTTTGCCCGATGTGTACCTCACGCGCAGCATCCAGCGGCTGCGGCCCTTGTCCTCATCCTCGAAGTTGATGCAGGGGTATTGTTCCGGGTGCAGGTTTGCGACGACATTGCCCAGCGCCGTCAGTTCGTTGGGTGTCGACACATCGCTGTAACTGTATCCCTTGTTGCTTCCCCACATCCTGAAGTACAGGTAGTGGCTCAAGTTCTGAGAATCGTATTTTGAGAGTTGCAGCACTTCGCTTTTCTTGGGTTTGTTCACGTCGTAGCGCTCAAAGCGGAAGTAACTGATGGTATCGGTAGCGCCAATGGCAGGGTTGAGGACCGAACAACTGTCTTGGCCGTTGCAGTGGGTTTTGCAGTCTTGCTGCCCCGAGGTGCAACATTGTGCTACGGCCACGGTGCCGGCCATAGTCGCCACAGCAAGGATGATGCCAGTGAGTAAGCGAGGATTCATAGTGGGAGTGTGGTTGATTGGTGATTACATGGTTGCTTGTCAGCCCCAAAGATAATCAATTTTTGCCACACTGCAGCCAAGGCTCACCATTTTTTACTGGTTACGGCCATGGGATGCGGTGCCTCATCGTGCTCACCATTGCTTGCCCAGGAACAGGAACGCCAGCAGACGGCTGCGCTCAAGGGCGTAGATGACAAGCAAGACAACCGCCACAATGGCGAAGGCAACTGCCGCCGACACCACTGTCAGGGGTACTGCCGACAACGCCATCTGTCGGAGCGGTTCCTGCAATGCGGTGAGCGGGAACAGGAAGAAGTAGTGCAGCAGATAGATGCCAAGGCTTTTGTTGCCCAGCAGGTTGAAGTAGCGTGCTGCGCAACTTGGTTGCCTGCCAGCCTGGAACTCTTGCCTGCACCACGGTTCGGCCATGGCAATGGCCAGGACGAGGAGCGACAGTTGCATGGGTGGCATGAGCAAATAGTTGATTGCTGAGGCAACGGCATTGTTCTCGGCCCATGGCATATCCCACCGATAGGCCACGATGAAGAAAGTGACGCCAAATGTGACAATGGCCGCGGTGAGCCATGCGGAACTGTGGCAGGCCTTGTCGAAGGACTCGCGCCAGCGGTGAGCCATCACACCCATGATGAAGATGGGGAAAAAACGGGCCAACAATCCCAGTCCCAAATAGTCGACATTCGCCTCCTCGTCGGCGAACAAGATGGCCAGCCCAATGAGCACGGCATAGGTGGCCAGGATGACGGCAATCTGTGCCCACGTGCGTTGAATCCGGCGCAGCAGCAGGCTCAGTGGGTAGTAAATGAGGAACAACTCAAACAGGCAAAGGGTGAACCAATAGCCGTCTTTCCAGTAGGCGCGATACAGTGCCGGCAGGTTGTCGCTCAACGGCGATTGCAGTCCACTGTGGGGAAAATAAAGCACCCACAGGGGAGTGATGACCAAGAATGGGATGATGAGTTGCAGGAAGCGTTTCTTCAGGTTTGGAACCTTGAAGGAGTACTGCTCGGTTGCGGCGTAAGTGAGATAGCCGCTGATGAAGAAGAAGATGGGCATATGCGTCTGCTCAATGAACTTGAACAGAAAAGCGCCGTCGAGGCCTCGGATGCACATGGCTATCACATGGCCCATGACCACCATGAAAATGGCGATTCCTTTGAGAACGTCAAAGTGCTGGATGCGTTTTGAACTCATTTGAATGTCAAAAGTTTAGATTCAATGTGAATATAATGGTTAAAAATGTT
>CACZNP010000145.1 GCA_902782545.1 uncultured Bacteroidales bacterium | reverse complement strand
CTCATCAAGATGAAACCTGCCCGCAAAGTTTCGCAGAACGAGAAAATCCTGTTCCCCATTTTCGGCTTGATTCTCACCTGCTTCTTTGTGCCAAGCGGTCTCCCTCTGCTGGGAATGCTGTTCTTTGGCAACCTGTTGCGTGAAAGCGGCGTCACCAAGCGACTGGCCAATACAGCCAGCAATGCCATGACCGATATGGTGACCATCATTCTCGGCATGACGGTGGGTGCCAGCACTCAGGCAAGCGAGTTCTTGACCAAGGAGACCATCTTCATCTTCTTCTTGGGCTTCTGTGCATTTGTCATCGCCTCGGCATCGGGTGTGCTGTTTGTCAAGTTGTTCAACCTCATCCTGCCCAAGGGCAAGAAATTGAACCCACTCATTGGCAATGCCGGTGTGAGCGCCGTACCCATGGCAGCGCGCATCAGCAACGACCAAGGACTGAAGTACGACCCAAGCAACTACTTGCTCATGCATGCCATGGGCCCGAATGTGGCCGGTGTGATTGGCAGCGCGGTTGCAGCCGGTGTGCTTCTCGGCTTCCTCGGATAAAAGTTCACACCTTATTATATTATGTGAGCGGGTCAAAATTCCCGCTCACATTTTTTTATTTGTGGGTTGCGGTTTTTTTAGTAAATTTGTAAACAAATCGACCAAGACATGAAACAAAAACCCATCATCTACCAATTATTCCCCCGATGGTTTACCAACACCTGCGAGAATTGCATCCCAGGAGGAACCATTGCCGAGAATGGAGTTGGAAAAATGAACTCCATCGATGACAAGGTGCTCAAATCGCTCAAGTCGCTGGGTGTGACCCATGTGTGGTACACAGGTGTCATTGAACACGCCACTTGCACCAGTTACGCAGCCCGAGGCATTGAGCCTTGCAACCCCCATGTGGTGAAAGGCCAGGCAGGTTCTCCTTACGCCATCATTGATTATTACGACGTGGATCCCGATATCGCCGTGAGCGTAAAACACCGAATGGAGGAATTCGAGGCGTTGGTCGAGCGTACGCACAAGTCTGGTCTCAAGGTAATCATTGATTTCGTGCCAAATCATGTGGCTCGCCAATATCACAGCGATGCCAAGCCCGATGGTGTGGAAGATTTGGGCGCAGCCGACGACAAAGGCATGTTTTTCAGTCCCGAAAACAATTTCTACTACATCACCGGCAAACCTTTTGCACCATCAGTGGACATGGGGCGCGGAAAGGGCGCCTACAAGGAAAACCCTGCACGTGCCACCGGGAACGACTGCTTTACTGCATCGCCAGGAAAAAACGATTGGTACGAAACCATCAAACTCAATTATGGCATTGACCCATGGAACGGTCACAAACATTTCCATCCCATTCCATCGACATGGCGCAAGATGTTGCACATCCTGCAATTTTGGGCCGACAAGGGTGTTGATGGGTTCCGTTGCGACATGGCGCACATGGTACCCGTCGAATTTTGGCATTGGGCCATTTCCCAGGTCAAAACAGCCCACCCCGGATTGTTTTTCATTGCCGAGATCTACGATGTGTCGCTCTATCGCAGTTACATCCATGATGGTGGGTTTGACTATTTGTATGATAAAGTGACACTTTATGATACACTGTCCAACGTATTGATTCACAAAACTTCGGCTTCGTCAATCACCCATTGCTGGCAGACGGTTGATGACATCAAGGGTCACATGCTCAACTTCATGGAGAACCACGATGAGTTGCGATTGGCCTCTCCTCAGTTTTGCAGCAATGCCATGGTGACGTTGCCTGCCATCGTGGTGAGCGCCACCATTTCCACTTGCCCATTCATGATTTATGCCGGACAAGAGTTGGGCGAGCCCGCAGTCGACGCCGAAGGATACAGCGGCCTTGACGGACGCACTACAATCTTTGACTATTGGAGTGTGCCCACTGTGAGACGATGGTATGATGGCGGCCAATGCAGCGTATCGCGGCTCACACCCGACGAAAAAGCCTTGAGACGCTTTTACCAGCGACTGTTGAAACTGTGCAACAGCGAGGCAGCCCTGTCGCAAGGAGCATTCTTTGACTTGATGTACGTCAACGGCTATTCGCTCAACGGGCAGTATCATTATGCATATTTGCGACACCTGGGCGACGAGACAATTTTGGTGGTGGTGAATTTTGCCGACGAAGTGTCTCACTTGTGTGTCAATGTGCCACAGCATGCATTCGACTGCTTGAACATCACCCCAGGAAAGAAGACCTGCACCGAGTTGCTCACTGGAGCCACCAAGGCAGAGCCATTGGTCCCTGACCGGCCATTTATTGTGGCTGTGCCTGCACACAATGCAGTGATGTGGAAAATGACCCAACCAAAGAAAGAATGATTTTTTGAAATTAATTCTCCAAACATTGGTCAGGGTAATGAAAAATCATTAAATTTGCACTACAATTCGTCTTATCATAAAGAACCAGTCCTTATGAGTCATTTCAAAGTTTTTTCAGGTACAAAATCGCGTTATGTGGCCGAGGAAATCGCCCACGCCTTGGGTGTGGAACTCGGCAAAATGAACATTCAGCACTTTGCCGACGGAGAGTTTGAGGTATCGTTTGAGGAATCAATCCGCGGTGCCGAAGTCTACTTGATTCAGTCCACATTCCCCAACTGCGACAACCTCATGGAGTTGCTGCTGATGATTGACGCTGCCAAGCGCGCCTCGGCCAAGTCGATTGCCGCAGTAGTGCCCTATTTTGGCTGGGCTCGACAGGACCGCAAAGACAAACCCCGCGTATCGATTGCGGCAAAATTGGTTGCCGACTTGCTCAGTGCCGCAGGCATTGACCGTCTCATCACCATGGACTTGCATGCCGATCAAATTCAAGGCTTCTTTGATGTCCCAGTTGATCATCTCTACGCTTCATCAGTATTCATTCCCTACATTGAGTCACTTGGGCTTGACAACCTTGTCATCGCATCGCCCGACGTGGGCGGAGCCAAGCGAGCCAACACGTTCGCCAAGTATTTCAATGCCCCATTGGTGCTGTGCCACAAGTTACGGGCAAAGGCGAATGTGGTGGAGAAAATCACTATCATTGGAGATGTGGTTGACAAGAACGTGATTCTCCTCGATGATATGGTCGACACGGCAGGAACCATTTGCAAGGCCGCAAATCTGATGATGGAAAGTGGTGCCAAGTCGGTGCGCGCTTTTGCTTCGCATGCCATCATGAGCGATCCAGCCAGCGAGCGCGTCATGGACAGCAAACTCACCGAATTGGTGTTCTCCAACAGCATTCCATTTGATGTTGAGAAATGCCCCAAGGTCACCGTGCTGAGCATTGCCAACCTTTTTGCCGACACCATTACCCGCGTGCACGACAACCGGTCGATCAGTTCACAATACCTCATCTGACATTGCCAAACAAATACATATAAATGCCCGCCTGAAAAAGGCGGGCGTTTTTGTTGATACATATCTCCTTTTCATTGATTTCTATTTGCCATTCAGGGTTTACTGCGCTATATTTATATCCAATTTATGAATGATTGCCCACGATGACCTTACTGTGCAACAGCAAAGGGCATCAACAGTTTGAAACACACTTTTGGACAAATGAATAATGACCCAGAGAAAGACCCTGTTGACAGCGCTTTTTCGTTGAACGGATAAAATTGTTTGTTACAAATAGCGTGTTTTTCAAAAAATATTTGTAATTTTATGCGATATTTACCAAGCATAACCTACTATTAAAATTAACCATATTGTTTAACCTCAAAAACTGTACTGCTTATGAGAAAAGTTCTATTAGCGTTTGCTTTAGGCGTTTCTGTCATTGGCATGGCTCAACTCTTGAATGTTGGCTCGATTGAGAAAGTCAATATTCCCGAGAACAAAGCCAACAAGGTTGCAGCCATCAGTCCCGACGGGAGTTATCTGCTCGTCACGACCGACTACAACCAAGGCCTGACAAAGTATGACCTGGCAACTGGTCAAACTACAGTTGTCACCGACGCTGCCGGCGCCGGTTACGACGCAAAAATCTCCAGTGACGGACAGACCGTGGTTTACCGCGAGAAATCCGCCGACAAAAAACACTTGCAACGTGCTGTCCTCGCCAGCAAGAACCTTGCTACCGGCGAGCGCAAAGAATTGGTGAAATCCACTCGCAATTTGCAGGGTTTTGCCGTGGAAGGCAAGACCGTTGTTGCCGTCAACAATGGCAAGATGTCGAAAAAAGCCCTCGGTTCCGAGAAGGCTCAAGTGTCGGCTCCTGTGCTGAGCATCGACAAGTTGCAACTCATGATTACCGTGAACGGCAAAACCCGTGTGTTCTCCCCGCTTGGGACGCAGTATCGCTACATCTGGCCCTCGGTTTCGCCCGATGGACAGAAAGCACTGTTCTTTGTCAGCGGCAAGGGTGCTTATGTGTGCAACATCGACGGCACCGGGCTCCAGGAACTGGGCACTGTGCGCGCACCCAAGTGGTTCAACAACAACATCATCGTGGGTATGAACGACATCGACAACGGCGAGGTGTTCACCTCGAGCGAGATTGTAGCCGTCGACTTGCAAGGTAACCGCCAAGTGCTCACCGACGACAGTGTCATCGCCATGTATCCGCAGCCCGCAGCCGAGAGAATCGCATTCTCCACCCCCACCGGAGAGGCTTACATTATTAACCTCAAATGATTACAGCCATGAAGAAATTCTTATTACTTGCAGCAGCTGCAATCATGGCAGCAGGCGCATTACAGGCTAAAACAGCCGACGAACTGCGCATCTATTTGAATCCGGGTCATGGCTCATTCACCAGCGGTGACCGCCCATTGAACACAATTAACCACACCAATACCACCAGTTTGGCCGACACCCTCGGTTTCTACGAAGGCCGTGGTACCCTTCCGCGTGCATTTGGTATTGGCAGTTACCTGAAACAAGTGGGTGTGAAGGCTGAGAATATCGTTTATTCCCGCGTGGCAAATGGCCCGTGGCCGCACAATTCTGAGCATGCCAATGACTTCAACCGCAGCCTTGCCGAGATTTGCGAGGAGGTGGAAGCCGGTAACTTCGACATGTTCATCTCGTCGCACTCCAATGCCGCCACCGACGGCACAACAACCAACTATCCGCTCTACCTGTACCGCGGACAAGACGGTGCCGGTGGCGACCAAGTGGCAGGCAGCCGCGACATGGCAGCCACCACATGGCCCTATCACCACATGAATGCCGACTTGGAACCGCAGACTGCTTATTTGACCAGTACCAATCTCCGTGGTGACTGGGATTTCTATGGAAGTCACTCAGTAAGTACCCGTAGCAACGGCAAGCAGTACGATGGCTATCTGGGCGTGCTCAAGCATGGTGTGCCTGGATACCTTCTCGAGGGATTCTTCCACACCTATCAACCTGCACGTCACCGTGCCCTCAACTTCGACTACGACCGCGTGGAGGGTATCCGCGAGGCTCGTGG
>CACZNP010000144.1 GCA_902782545.1 uncultured Bacteroidales bacterium | reverse complement strand
CATGCGCCGCGCGCTGCAGCTGGCGCGGCAAGGTGCCGGGCACACCTCGCCCAACCCCATGGTGGGTGCCGTGATTGTGCATGGCGGGCGAATCATCGGCGAGGGTTTTCACCGTTGTTGCGGGCAGGCCCATGCCGAGGTGAATGCCGTGAACAGTGTGAGCGCCAGCGACCGCGGTTTGCTGCCCCTGAGCACCCTCTATGTGACGTTGGAGCCCTGTTCGCACCACGGCAAGACCCCACCGTGTGCGCAAATGCTCATC
Source organism: uncultured Bacteroidales bacterium (assembly GCA_902782545.1). Classification (GTDB taxonomy): domain Bacteria; phylum Bacteroidota; class Bacteroidia; order Bacteroidales; family Muribaculaceae; genus Sodaliphilus. The sequence goes on along the minus strand of CACZNP010000144.1, from coordinate 5,469 downwards.
GAGCATCGCATTGGGCGTGTGGTGGTGGGCATGCTTGACCCTTTTGAGAAAGTGTCGGGCCGCGGAGTGGCCCAGTTGCGTGAAGCCGGTGTGGAAGTCGAGGTGGGCGTGCTCGAGCGCGAATGTAGCGCCCTGAACGAGCGTTTTGTCACCGCGCACACGTTGCACCGCCCCTGGGTGCAACTCAAGTGGGCGCAGACGGCCGACGGTTTCATTGGGTTGCCTCCCGAGGACAACGAGAACCCCCTCCACATCTCCACTGCCGTGACCATGGCGCTGATGCACCGCGAGCGTGCCTTGTGCGATGCCATTGTTGTGGGTGCGCGCACGGTTGCCATCGACAATCCGTCGCTCACCACCCGCCGTTGGCCCGGCTCGTCGCCCCTGCGCGTGGTGCTTGACCGTAGTCGGTCCATTCCTGCTGACAGCAAGGTGGTTACCGATGGATTGCCCACCATCGTCTATAATGCGTCGCTCAACAAACAATGTGGCCCGGTGGAGTGGGTGGCCATGGATACAGATAGTCCCGATTCATGGTTGGCCGACTTGTATCGCCGAGGCATCACCAGCGTGATGGTAGAAGGCGGCACGCAGGTGTTGAGTCATCTGCTCGAAGCCGGCGTGTGGGATGAAGCCCGCATCGAAGTCTCTCCGCGAGAGGTACACCGCGGTGTGGAGGCCCCTCGATGGCCCTTGGGCAGCGTTGTCGGCCAAAGAGTGGACGGCAACACCCTCACTTGGATAAAAAATGACGTTAAAAAGGTGTAAAAATCCCCATAGTAGCCTAAAAAGGTCTGTTGACACAATTTTTTTTGTAATTTTGCAGTTTAAATAGCAAACGAATGCTCGGAATGTTCAACAGAATACCCTTATTTTTGGTTGCTGCTCTCAGCCTTTCCCTGGTGATGAGTTGCAACAAGAAAGACAACGACGATGTCACGTCGACCAACATCTACAGTACCAGCACCACATCGACGCAAGTGACCAACTTCTACCTTGCCGCCAATGAAGCCGTGTTGGCTCATTTGGACTCGGTGTTTTTTACCATAGACCCCGATCGCAGTGTCATCTACAATGCCGACTCCCTGCCCATGGGCACCAAGGTCACGGCATTGCAGCCCAAAGTCTCCTTTGGCAGCACGGTGGGCAGAGTTGAGTTCCGTATCACAGGTGCCACAGCCCATGCCGACACCACATTCTCCTACACGGCCTCATCGTCGGACAGCGTGGACTTCACAGGCCACGTGGTCATGGTTGTGACCAGTTCCGACGGTTCCCAGAAAAAGGCCTACGAAGTGAAGGTTAACGTGCACAAGACGAAGCCCGATTCATTGTACTGGAACCGCTCGGCCCGTCGCGACCTTCCTGGTGTGACCACCACGCCGCTGGCGCAGAAAACCGTTTGTCAAAATGGTCGCTACCTGTGCCTGCTCAACAATGGCGGTCAGTTTGTGTTGTCGTCGGCCACCCATCCCGCCCAGGGAACCTGGGAGAAGAGCGTGTTGGACCTTCCCTTCACCCCTGTTGTGGAATCGTTCACCGCCACACCGTCGGCCCTTTATCTTCTCGATACCGATGGGAATCTGTATACTTCGTCCGATGGGACTTCGTGGACCGATTGCTCTGTGGCATGGCACAGCATTGTGGGTGCCTATGGCGACAAACTGCTTGGTGTGCTGTCCGATGGCGGCACGTTCAAGCATGACGAATATCCGCGCGATGCGCAGTTCACCCCCGTGGCCATTGAAGCCGCATTCCCCGTTTCCGATTTCTCGCAGTTGATCGAGGTGGTAAACACGTGGAGCGTGAGCAATCAGGCCATCATGGTAGGCGGCACCACCGCCGACGGTAATGCCACTGCTTCCGTGTGGGGTTACGATGGCACAACGTGGGGCTTGCTCAGCCAAAACAAGGCCTTGCCCGCGTTGCGTGCCGCCACGCTGGTGAGTTACTACAGTTACCAGACCAACAGCACCAATTTCAAGACAACCCAAAACGCCACTTGGCTGTTGATGGGAGGACGCCTGTCGACAGGCGAACTCAACACCACGGTCTACGCCTCGACCGACCAAGGCATCACCTGGAAGAAAGCCGACCAGGGATTCCAATTGCCTGAATTCATCCCGGCGTTCTATGGGGCACAATGCTTTGTGCACAGCGACGAGATGAGTGCGCAGGGCAAGGCGCCTCGCCGTGCCGCCCCCACGCAACCCGTGACCTCGTGGCAATGCCCCTATGTGTATTTGTTTGGTGGGTATTCCTCGTCGGGTGTGCTTCACAACAATGTGTGGCAGGGAGTGCTCATCCGTATGATGTTCAAGCCACTGTACTAAAGAATATTCAGCATGAACCGACTCTTTGCCGTCATACTGTTGCTTGTCGCGCTGGGTGTGTCAACACAGGCCCAGGAGTACCGCTATGAAGTGGGCCCCGCTTTGGGCGTGTCGGGCTATCTGGGCGATGTGAACACCAGCAACATGTGGAAGCATCCCGGTGCCACCGGCGGAGTCGTGTTCCGTTATATCAAGAATTCCCGTTGGGCATTCAAGGCCAATCTGCTTTATGCCGGCATCAGTGGCAACAGCGCCGACATGAAGAGCCGCTTGCCCGACGGTGCACAATATGAGTTCAAGGCGAGCCTCTTTGACTTGGGCGCACAAGCCGAGTTCAACTTCTTCAATTTTGGCATTGGGCCCAAGTACAAGAACCAAAAGCGGCTCACACCCTACATGGTGGCAGGGCTGGGATTGGTTGTTTCCACCGTCAAGCACGGTGGCGTGGCATTGAGCCTGCCGCTGGGCATCGGTGCCAAGTACAAACTCAAGGAGCGTCTGAACCTGGGTTTTGAATTCACCATGCGCAAGTCCTTTGGCGACAATCTGGATGGCTTGAGCGATCTCTATGGTGTGAAACACGGCTTTGCCAAAAACACCGAGTGGTATTCGCTGGCCATGTTCACCGTCACCTGGGAGTTCAGCAAGCGATGCACCAAGTGCCACTATGTGGAATAAATAAACACGAAACAAAAACAATAAGGATGTCAACAATAGAGCAAATAGACCTGAGCCGGCTGCCACGCCACGTGGCTGTCATCATGGATGGCAACGGCCGATGGGCCAAAGAGCATGGCCGTGAGCGGGCTTGGGGACACGAGAATGGCGTGGCCACCGTGCGGCGCGTCACCGAGATTGCCAGCGAACTGGGCGTGGAATACCTCACGCTCTACACCTTCTCGACTGAGAACTGGAATCGCCCGCAAGCCGAGGTGGATGCGTTGATGAACCTCATTGTGGTCTCCATTGAGCAGCAGACACCCGACCTGATCAAGAACAACGTCAGGCTCACCGTCATCGGCGACATGGAGCGCATGCCCCAGTTTGCCCGTGAACGCTTGGACAAGTGCATGGCCGATACGGCCCATTGCGGCGGCCTGGTGTTGTGCCTGGCACTGAGTTATTCGTCGCGCTGGGAAATCACGCGTGCCTGCCGCACCATCGCCTCTATGGTTGCCCAAGGCCAGGTGGCTCCCGAACAGGTCGACGAGCAACTGCTGGAGTCGTGCCTCGCCACGGCATCGATGCCCGCACCCGACTTGCTCATCCGCACCGGCGGAGACCTTCGTATCAGCAATTTCCTATTGTGGCAACTGGCTTACAGCGAATTGTATTTTACCGATAAGTATTGGCCCGATTTCACCAAGGACGATTTCTGCGACGCAATCATCCGCTTCCAGTCGCGTGAGCGCCGTTTTGGTAAAACGAGTGAACAAATAAAGAATGATGAGAATCACAATTGACAACAAGCGATATCTGATAGCGGCCTTGCTTGCCGTATTCTCTTTGGGCTCCTGGTCCGTTCGGGCACAGGAGAGTTACACCCACAACGACACCATCTACAATCCCAAGATTGTGTTCACCGGTTCGCCCACCAAGTATGAGATAGCGGGCATCAGGGTTGAGGGTGTTGACAACTACGAAGACAACATCATCATCGGTTACTCAGGCCTGGTGATAGGGCAGCGCGTGGACATTCCCGGCGAAGACCTCAAGGCAGCCGCCAAGCGGTTTTGGCGTCAGGGCCTGTTCTCCAAGGTGCAAATCCAGGTGGAGAAAGTGTGTGGCGAGAAAGCCTGGCTGGTGTTCAGCCTGCGCCAGCAGCCCCGAGTGTCGCAAGTCAATTACAACGGCATGAGCGGAGGCGAGAGGAAGGACATCCAAGAGCGCCTGGGACTGACCCCTGGAAACCAGATGACCCCCAACATCGCCAACCGCATCAAGCAAATCGTCGAGCAATACTATGCCAGCAAGGGTTTTGAGAAAGCGACCTGCAACGTGCAGCAAAAACCCGACCTGAGCAAGCAAAATGAGGTGATTGTCGACATCAATGTGGATAAAAACGCGAAAATCAAGGTCCATCGCATCTATATCGAGGGCAACAAAGTGCTCAGCGACCGCGCCATCAAGCGCACGATGAAAAAGACCAATGAGAAGCGTGACCTGCTCAAAATCTTCAGCCAAAAGAAGTTTGTGCGCAGCGACTATGCCGACGACAAGCAACGCATCATCGACAAATACAACGAGAAGGGCTACCGCGATGCTGTCATCGTGGCCGACTCGGTGGTCAACTACGACGAAAAGACCGTGGACGTGTACATCACTGTGGACGAAGGCAAGCGGTACTACATCAGCGATGTGACGTGGGTGGGCAACACCGTCTATCCGTCGTCGGTGCTGGACAATGTGCTGGGCATCGGCAAGGGAGATGTGTACAACCAAAAGTTGCTCAACAAGCGCACCATCGAGGACGATGACGCTGTGGCCAACCTGTACCTGAACAACGGCTATCTGTTCTACCAACTCGTGCCCGTGGAGTCGAAAATCGAAGGTGACTCCATCGCCTTGGAAATGAGAATGTTTGAGGGCAAGCAAGCCCGCATCAACAGGGTGGTCATCAACGGCAACGACCGTCTCTACGAGAAGGTGGTGCGTCGCGAGTTGCGCGTGCGCCCCGGCGACCTGTTCTCCAAGCAGGACCTCATCCGCTTGGCCCGCGAGATTGCCCAAACGGGACACTTCGACCCCGAGAAAATGGATATCCGCCCCGAGCCCAACGAGGAGAACGGTACTGTCGACATCATTCTGGGGCTGGAGTCGAAAGCCAACGACCAGATTGAGTTCTCGGCCGGTTGGGGACAGACTGGTATCTTGGGCAAGTTGAGCCTCAAGTTCACCAATTTCTCCATCAAGAACCTGTTCCACCCGTCGAGTTACAGGGGCATCATCCCGCAAGGCGAGGGTCAGACCTTTACCATCAGCGCGCAGACCAATGCTAAGTACTATCAGGCTTATAGCCTTTCGTTTGTTGACCCATGGTTTGGTGGCAAGCGTCCTAACACCTTGTCGGTATCGGCATTCTATAGCCGCACCACTGGTATTAACTCTTCGTTCTACAACAGTCAGTACCAGAACT